>JBKPKC010000321.1:0-4562 GCA_046765595.1 Nitrospirota bacterium | reverse complement strand
CTTGTAGCGGGATTGATGCGACTGGTGCAAGAGGCAGGCGACCGGAGGGGTTTTCGGCTATCGGCTGTTGGCGCGTTTGACCGATGGGAGGAGCGTCAGTGACTTTTGATCCGATGTTTGCTGATCGATCTTGGCCAACTCGCGCTCCAACATGGCCCGAATAAATCCGCTGGTCGTATACCCCTGTTGCTTGAGGCCGTCCAGCCGGACTTTCAAATCCATCGGCAGTTGGATCACGATACGTACGAGCTTGGCCATGGCAGACTCCTAGGACAAGATGCAGGTCCGGCCGCTCTGATTGCACACGCTATGCCTTGCCGGTACACGATCCGCGCCGAATAGAATTGAGGACTTAGCCTACAATCACGGTGCCTGGATCAGCCTTTTGCCTATTTTCGTCTGCACTTGCCCTCAATTGTACAACCAGCAGATGCAGTCGCTAGTCGCTCCAGCGGTGCATCGACCGTTCCCAATTCGAGCGCTCGCAGTCCCACAGACAGCGAGGAAACGGAACTCGCTGCGGCTGTTGTTCACGCGTCACATGGATCTCTAGGTCAGCAGAGGAGCATGTTCCGGTGATCCAGACGGCGCCGTCGCGGTCCGTTCGATAGAGTTCGATCCCGCGATCAGCATACGCCTGCAAGACTCTTGATGCGGGATGCCCATACGGATTATGCCGTCCCACCGAGATGACCGCATATCGCGGCTTCACCCGCTCGAGCCATTCCTGCTCAAGTGAACTGGCTGCGCCGTGATGCGGAACCTTGACGAGCGCCGCGGGAGCCGCCGGCGCCTCGCGGCTCATCCGCATCAACGCCTCGGCTTCCACATCGGCCGTGAACAGCAGCCTGTGACGACCACAGCTCAATGCCGTGACGATCGACCGATTGTTCAGCCTATGACCTTCATGGCCACGGCCTTGCTGCCGTTCGACCGTTTCCGGCGGGTTCAACACATCGAGGCGGCAGGGACCGATCGTGACGCCGTCTTGGCGTTGACGGACGATGTGTTCACGCAAGTCCCGTTCGGCCAGCACTCCCTGCAGACGTTGATAAAACGGCTCTTGGCGTGCATCGCCGGTTCCCCAATAATGCCGCACGGCAAAATGCTTCAGGACATAGGCCAGCCCGCCGACATGGTCGAGCTGCGGGTGAGTGGCGATGACGTAATCAATCGTCCGAATCCCCCGGTTCCATAGAAAGGGCGCGACCACGCCACGGCCCATGTCGAAGCGCTCGTAGCTCCCTCCGCCGTCGATGAGGATGACTTCATTACCAGGCAACTCGAGAACCGCACTGTCGCCCTGGGCGACGTCCAAGAACGTGATGCGAAACCGATCGTCGTCCATCACCAATCTCGGGGACCACAGCCACCAGCAGAGCAGCAACAGAAGGCCGGCGCCGCCGAGCCAGGCGGACCACCGTCGATCGGACGAAATCCATATCCAGCCAAGGCCTCCGTAGAACGCGAGCACGGCTGGGATTGACGGCGATGCCACGTGCCATTCTCCACCTGGAATACCCGACACGGCCCGAAGGACCGACACAAAGCCGTCCATCGACCATTGGAGCACAGCGGCAAACGGCAACCCGCTCTCCGGCGTCCCGCCCTGACCGAGCGCCGCAAGGAGCCCGATCGGGACGAGCAGACCGCCCATTACTGGAACGGCCGCCAGATTCGTCAAAAGACCCAGCCACGACACCTGGTTGAAGTAAAACGCCACCAGTGGGAGCGTCGTCACAGTGACGATGGCGCTCATGGCGAGCGCTTCCACCATCCAGTGTCCGGCCTTGGAGTACAGGGACGGCGCGGCGAGGTTCTCCACCTGCGTGGCAGGAGCCGGTCCGGCCAGCCGCGAGGCAACGGCGCAGACGGACAGGAAGGAGAGTTGAAACGAGATGTCATAGATGGCCTGCGGATCATGCAGCACAATCGAGAGGGCGGCGGCGCCGAGCGCATGAAACATGCGCTGCTCGCAACCGATCCATTTCGCGACGAGTGCGACCAGCACCATCACGAGCGACCTCACGGTCGCCACTTCAGCCCCTGCCAGGCAGGCATAGGCGGCAGCTGGAACGACGGTCAGCGCGGCGGCGAGCCTTGTCGGAGTGATGCGCCGCGATAGATGCAAGAGCCAAGAGGCCGGAAGCCACCGGAACACGTGCTTGATTCCGAAAAAAGCCAGCATGGCCACGAGCCCGAGATGGCTGCCCGAGATCGACAAAAGATGCACGGTACCGGTGATCATGAACTGGTCGCGCACTTCGGGATCGAGAAATCCCCGTTCCCCGATCACGACACCGAGAAAAATGCCGAGCGCCGGCTGAGAGAGACTTTGAAGCGCCGCCAGTCGTATGGCATCGCGCCAGCGGTCGAAGTGATTCCAGATGTACCAGCGAACGCTCGCGCGGCCCGATTCCAAAAGCTCGACGGCTTCCAGCCCGTTGACCGTCGCCACGGCATCGATTCCCTGCCGCTCGAGATAGGCCGCATAGTCGAACCCGCCGGGATTCAAGGAACCGCTGGGCGCCCGGAACCTGGCGCGGACGGCGATTCGATCGCCTTGATACAGACGCCGCTCAGCGGCACGCCAGGTTAGTCGGACTGTGAACGGCCGGGCGCCATCCGCCTCACAGAGAACGACCACCATCATCCGGCCGGAAGAATACTGGACGGGCGCAATCACGCGCCCGCGACATGATTCAAAGATGTCGGGTCGAGCGTCGAACGATGCGGCCTGCGAGGGGCCTTCCACGGTCACAAACCAGTACAGAATGCCGCAGAGTAGACAGCCGAATGAGACGGTCGCAGTCATCACGGCGCTGTGCCGGCGAGCGCCCCGACAGGCGAGCCCGACCGCGGCGAGAATCAACAATCCCGCAACGGACAGCGGGTAATAGGGAATAAGCGAGCCGAGAACAAGACCACCAATGAAGGCGAGCGTCAGGAAGGGCAGCATCGCTTCCGTTCACGTGCGCTGCGGATGTTCGCTCTGCGGGATGGACCTAACTGAGGTGGGCCGTGACGATTCGTGCCAACCGATCGGCCTCTTCGCGGATGAGACTGTCCTGTTCCCCTTCGATCATGATCCGCAGCAACGGCTCGGTGCCGGAGTATCGAACGAGCACTCGGCCGCTGCCGTTGAACCGGCGCTCGCTGTCGGCAATGGCCTGCTGCAGATCAGGGATGCTGTCCAGAGTCGGCTTCTTCGACACCTTGACGTTGAGCAATACTTGAGGCACCGCGGTCATGGCTTTGGCCAATTCCGACAGCGGTTGCTGCGAGCGTTTCATCAGGGACAGGACTTGCAGCGCGGAAATCAATCCATCGCCGGTAGTGTTGTGATCCAAAAAGATGAAATGCCCGGACTGCTCCCCGCCGAAGTTGTACCCGTCGCCGAGCATGCGCTCGAGCAGATAGCGGTCGCCCACGGCCGTCCGGACGAGCGTGATGCCCGCACGATTCAAGGCCAGCTCCAAGCCGAAATTGCTCATCACGGTGCCCACCACCGTTTGCTTGGCCAGGAACCCCTGCCGATGCAGGTCGAGTCCCAGGGCGGCCATGATGTGGTCGCCGTTGATCACGTTGCCCTGTTCGCACACGAAGATCGCGCGGTCGGCATCGCCGTCCAGCGCGATGCCGAGGTCGGCTCCATATTCCTTGACAGCCCGCTGAAGCAGCGCGGGATGTACGGCGCCGCAGGCGGCGTTGATATTCATGCCGTCCGGCTTGTTGCCGATGACCTCGACCTTGGCGCCGAGTTCACGCAGCACCGTCGGCGCGACTTTGTACGCAGCCCCGTTGGCGCAATCGACCACAAGCTTGATGCCCTGAAAATCCAGATCTTTCGGGAGCGACCGTTTGACGAACTCGATATAGCGTCCTTCGGCGTCATCGATGCGGAAGGCCTTGCCGATGGCGTCGGCGGTAGGACGGAGATGGGCGATCTCGTCCGAGACGATCAGTTCCTCGATTCTCGCCTCGATCTCATCTGGCAGCTTGAGACCGTCGTTCGAAAAAAACTTGATTCCATTGTCCTGATAGGGATTGTGCGATGCGGAAATCATGACACCGGCGTCGGCGCGGAGACTGCGCGCCAAAAAAGCGATCGCCGGCGTGGGTAAGGGACCAACCAAGAGCACGTCGACGCCCATGGAGCAAATGCCGGACATCAACGCGGCCTCCAGCATGTAGCCGGACACCCTCGTGTCTTTGCCGATCACGATTTGATGGCGCCCTGCCCTGCGCATGAAAATATGCGCGGCCGCCCGTCCGAGCTGCATGGCCGTTTCGCTGGTCATCGGCTCGAGGTTCGCCGTGCCCCGGACCCCGTCTGTTCCAAAAAGCTTACGCATGCTGTTCCCGTCCTGCCATCGACATCCGGCGCGCGATCGCCGCGGCCACGCTGACGACGTCTTTCATGGGGCCGACATCATGCACGCGCAAGATGTGGGCGCCCTGCTCGACCGCCAGAGCGACGACGGCCGCGGTTCCCCACTCCCGGTTCCCGACGGTCTGATGGGTCAGCTGTCCGATGAATCCCTTTCTGGAAGGGCCGACGA
>JBKPKC010000320.1:0-4564 GCA_046765595.1 Nitrospirota bacterium | reverse complement strand
ACATTGTGCTGATGTCGGACATTTTGCACTATCAGACGTTTCAGACGAATCAGACGCTGGTGAAGAAGGTGTATGACCACCTGGCGCCCGGCGGACGGCTGGTGATCAAAGATCGATTCCTCGACGAAGCGGGAACCAGCCCCGCCTGGACGACGGCTTTCGCAGTACACATCCTGGTGAACACGCAGCAAGGCGCCTGTTACAAGACTGAAGACGCCTTGCAGTGGATGTCGAAAGCGGGTTTTGTTTCAGTCAGTGAATTGGAACGAACGGCAGTCGTCCAAGGGATAAAACCTGCGAGGTAACCGCTCAATGGATTGGTTGAAACACCCGGGATTTTTTGGGACACACGCCACGATCGGGGCCGATGTAAGCCAGCTCATGGCGACTTTTTTTACCGGTCTTTTTGTGATCGGCTGGATTCAAGCGCGGAAGCGCCAAGCGGATGCTCACCACTGGCTGATGTTGGGAGGTATGGTGGCGATGCTGGGCTTCTTCGTAAGTTATTATCTCTTCAGACAATTAGGCGTGTTGGCCTTTGAAGGAAAAGAGGGATTCGGCGGATCCGAGAGTCTTTACCGCAATGTGTTTATCCCGCTTCTCACTTTTCATATCATCCTGGTGATTATTGGATTAGTCATGGCGGTCTACATGATCGTGCTGGGGTTCCGTGCCCAAGCGATCGAGCAAGGGAAAAGGATTCTCAGCGGCCGCATCCTTCAAACGACCTGGGGAAAAGTCGGTACGATCTTCGGGATGCTCTGTGCCCTGATCGCGCTGTACTTGGTCTACCTCGTGGCAGCAGATCGTTTTCGGATGGGACGACTCGTCGTGTGGTTGGGACTTCTGGCTCTGATTGCGGTTGTATTTGCAGTGGAAATGGCGATCCAGCGTATTTGGCCGGACGGCGGACAACGCCATCGGACTCTCGGACGCTTCACAATGATCATCTATTGCGTCCTCTTCGTCACTGGCACGACGACGTATACAATGCTCTACATTTTGTATCCAGGCAAAATTGGATAGCGCATGCTCACGTGCGGCTGCGGACGCTGGATGCACACGGAGGGGATCGAAGAACGGGCCGACGAAGACGGCTCTCAGCAGTGGTTCATCCGCTCCGAGTGCCTGGGCTGTGGTCTTAAAATCGGCGTCGACGTGCCGGCTGGACACGCCAACGGACTTGTCGATCGCTTGATATGGACCGACGAGGCGCTGCATCGGTTGGAGCGAATGCCGCCCTATCTGCGACCGCTGTTCAGGGAAGAAGTGGACCAGGACATGCGCGCACGACAAGACTGGGTCGTGACTTACGACAGCCTCCTTCAGCCTCGAGGCAATGCACGGGTCGCATGGGAGCCGGAGGCCGAAGGTCGACTGCACAACGTGCCGGCGCCCGTGCGGGCCATGGCAAAAATTGAGCTGGAGCGAACGGCAGCCGAGCGGGGGACCGGTCGGGTGACCGTTGAGTTGATGGAAGAAGTGAAGGCAAAATATTTTGGACTCGGGCCAAAAGGTGCGTGAGCGGGTCCGTGTGGGTAAAGCGCACGTCCCGGCGTGCGCCGGGGTGGGCGGGTGAGATTAGAAAAGCGCACGTTCCGGCGTGCGCAGGGGTGGGCGGATGAGAGTAGAAAAGCGCACGTCTCGGGTACTCGATGGTGGAGCAATCGGTGGGTAGCGGGTGAAAACGATTGCGCCGGGTGGGCGAGTGAGAATATCTGATCGACGCCACCTGCCTGAAAAGGAGATCCCCTAGCCCATTGAGGGAAGTGGGACGAAGAAGAAATGCTGCATCGAATGGCATTGCGAGTATTGCCCAGCTTGAGCCTCGCGGTGACGGAAGACAGCGTCCGCAAGCAAAAGCGCTACGTGATGCTGGTTCCGGGATTGGTTGCCTTCGGAGTCTATCGGTTGGCCAAACACGTCGTGCCGTTGACAGAGCCGTTGGTGCTGCTGCTGGTGAGCGGGATGGTCGGCCTTATGACGGCGCTAGTAACGTACCGAGTGGGACGGGGAGGCGGCTGGACGCAGCTTTTCCGTGAAGACGGACGGCGCCTTCTGACATGGGTGGGGGCATGGATCGGGTTTGTCTACGCAGTCCAGCTGTCATTGCTCGTTTTGGCGCTCTTATGGGTGGTTGGTTACGACTATCTGAAACACCCGGACGGCCCTGCCATGATGGCAATCATCATTTCCTGTACCGCCGTCGCCCGGGACGCCTTTGAAATAGGCCATATCCGGAAAGTCTCGCTGATGGGACGGCCTTGTCCCACCTTTCCCAACGGCCTCGCGCTGCGCAGCCTCTTGACGACGCACCTGGTGGCGGTGGTGCCGTGGATCATGTCGGGGCTCCTTGTCGGCGCCGGTGCAGCGTCTTTCGGAGCCCTGGTTGACAATGGCCTGACCGCGACACTCGTACAGGTCTCCGCAGTCACGGTTGTCGCCGGCGCTCTCGCCCTGTGCGCCTATTTCGGCGGCCTGAGACCGTCGGGGACGTGGATGGAAGGATTGTTGGAAACGAAGCCGGCCGAGCTGCTCAAATACTGGTGGTGGCCCGGTTTGGCCTTTGCCTCGACCTACTATTTGGTCATGGCTGGCGCGGTGATTTTTCTCCTTAAGCATCCGGGCGTGCCGACAGCCTATGCGGTCTCCGGCGGCGGCGTAGTTGCGGCCCTCATGGCCTTGTACGGATACTATCTGGGGCATAGGCGACAGATCGAAGAGGGACAGGGCATCCGCCTGAGCCCGTCTTTGCTCCGATGTCCGTTTGTCATGGGAATTCTGAGCAAGTCTTCGCCTTCCGCTGTTGCCGGTGCCTCGAAGGGGTAAGGATGTCTATGTTGCGACAGTGTTGCGCGGCTCTTGTCATGACGGCGTTAACGTGCGGGCTTGTCGTCAGCACCGGCATGTGGCTTCCGGTCCATGCGGAGGCTGATGCCGACCTCTATTACCACGTATCGGGCACGCCGCAGGGTCCGGCCGCCCCATCGCCCACTGAGACGGTGTACTCGCGGTTCGGCTCGTTCGACAGCCGTCTGGTGGTGTGGTTCGTCACGCAGCAACATACGTACTTCGGGGGCTTCGTGCTCGCCTTACCGCTCTTCTGTGCGTTGCTGGAATTTTTGGGCTTACTCACGAACAAGCCGGCGTTGTCGCTGCGGTACGACGGCCTGGCCAGAGATCTCGCAAAGGTCGCCCTGCTCGCGCTTTCCGTTACGGCAGTGGTCGGCAGTCTGATGCTCGGGATGTTTTTGTGGCTGTACCCCAGCTTCATGAAATACATGGGCGGGACGTTCAAGGCGTTTATGCCGGCGTACGCCATTGTCTTTCTCGGCGAATCTCTCCTGCTGATTTTGTACTACTACAGCTGGAACCGCATGGCGGAACCTGGATTGAAGTGGATCCACGCGGCCCTCGGCATCCTCACCAACATTTTCGGTACGGCACTTCTCCTTCTCGCCAATTCCTGGGCGGCCTTCATGATGTCGCCGGCCGGGGTCGATGCACAGGGACGGTTTCTGGGCAACGGATGGCATCTGCTGCATTCCGCACTCTGGAATCCGTTGAACGTCCATCGCTTTCTGGCGGACATCATGTCGGGCGGGGCGGTCGTCCTGGCCTATGCGTGCTATCGCTTTTTCACAAGCAAGACGGACGGCGAGCGCGCCTACTTTGATTGGGTCGGCTACATTTTTCTCTTCGTGACCGTCTGCGCGCTCCTGCCGATGCCGATTGCCGGCTACTGGCTGATGCGTTCAGTGTACGCATTCCGCCAGAGCATGGGCGTCACGATGATGGGCGGCCTCTTGACGTGGCTTTTCGTCGTACAAGCGCTTCTCATCGGTGTGTTGTTGCTCGGCATCAATTACTACATCTGGCAAAGCATGGGGCGAATCAAGGGAGGCGAACGGTATCAACCGTATTATCAGGTACTACTCGGAGGATTGACCCTTGCGTTGTTCATTTGGTTGACCCCGCACACGGTGTTGATGTCACCCGGCGAACTGAAGGCGATGGGCGGCGCGCAGCACCCGGTCGTAGGTAACTACGGTGTCATGTCCGCCAAAAACGGCGCCGTGAACGTCATGATTCTGTTGACGGCCTTGAGTTATCTTTATTATCGGCGTGCCAATCGCACGATGACCGTGTCATGGGTCAAGACCGGCAATATTCTCATTGGAACGCTGTTTACCGTCGGACTGATCAACGTGATCTGGCTTTCAGTCTACGGTTTCTATCTGCCGGCGAAGCTGCGCGTCGGCCTTTCGTCGCCGCAGGCCGTGACGACGCTTACCGTCATCGTCGCTGGCCTCTTGGTCAACCGTGCCATGCTCAAGGGAGCGCTCATCCATGGTCCGGTGCAATGGGGCAAAATTTCGGTTCGCGGCATGGTGGTCCTGTTCGGTTTGGCCGGCGCGTTTACGTGGGTGATGGGTCTCATGGGATACATTCGCTCGTCCGGGCGTCTGTCCTGGCACGTGAACGAATTGATGGCCGATGTGTCGCCCTGGGCCTTCACGCCAGAACTTGGATTCGCGGCCAAAATGGTGACGCTGAACATGGT
>JBKPKC010000319.1:0-3238 GCA_046765595.1 Nitrospirota bacterium | reverse complement strand
GAACAGACATGCCGATCAGCAGGCCTGAGAATATGCGCATGTTCTCTATCATGTTGCAGAGCAGCCCTGGACGCTTTATATCGGCGGCCACGATGAACTCGCCCTACTGTGGGTGAACTCCGCAACTCAAGCGGAGGCTACAGCCATTCCCTGGGAATTGTTTTGCTTTTCACACTCAGATCAGGAAGCAGCTGAGAGAGAGCATATTCATAGTCGTGGAGCGGTATTGCAGTGGTGCCATAGGCTCCTCTGGGCGGTATGACGTCTACCTGAATTTCAGCTCCCTGATCTGACGGCGTGACGACGATCTGAATGTGCACGACAGACGGTCCAATGGCCGTGACCATGCCCACCCGCTCCCCATGGATCGTTCTCGACCCTTCGGCTGCCCCTTTGGTGTCCGCCTTTTCTCCGACTTTGTATCCAATCATTTTCAAGGCGTCTTTGGTGGCTTGGGCGACAGGATCGCCGGAGAGTTTGGTCGTAAAAACAGCACTCGAAATCTTGTTTGAGGCGTCAAAGCAGCCGGATGTGACGCCCACCAGCACAACAAGGCCAACCAAGATGCCGCCTTTTCCGAGCATCGGAGTCCCCCTCCTAGGAGCAATGTCCTAGTCTGTTTTTGACCTTGTGGCTGCAAGGATACGGATCACCGGCACTGCATGTCAAACCAGCGAGAAGGGCGACATGTGTTGTGCCTGCAAGCCAGGTCTTGCGAGCCAGGGTCCTTTATATAATGAGACTGGGCAGACCGCCGGTGGCGCACGGCAAGGGTCTGCGATACAAAAAAGTCACGGTTCAGAGGAGAACACTTGCTCACGAGGAGGAATGAATGACCGATCACGTGTACAAGACCATGGCGGAGGCAGTTGACGGACTGCAACGGCGCGGGTTCACCACCGACTTTACGGTTCACAAAGAGACCGGGCAGGTCGGTGCCGGAAGCCAATTCTTCAAGAGCGACCAACTTACTATTGTCGAACATCATCGCTTCGAGGGTGCGTCAGACCCGGACGATTCCTCCGTCGTGTATGCACTCGAAGGGCCGAATGGACTGAAGGGAGTGCTGGTAGACGCCTATGGCGCATACGCCAATTGGAAAACCGGTGCGCTCTTGAAGCACACCAAAGACGAACATGCCGAAGCGGATGACGCCGCAGCATAACGGCTTTCCTCACACCTTCGAAGCTCCCTGACTCCTTTCTCTTACTTCCGACGAGCGTGCGGCCTCCGGCTATTAGACCGCCAGCGAGTTTCTGAGGCATAATCGTAGCGGGCTATCGAGGTGAAAACTGCAAGGTCCACTAGAAGAGAATGGAGCAAGTCCATGAAAGCGCAGCACAATTGCCAGACATATTTGCTCGTTGGAATAGCGCTGTTCCTGGGGCTGAGCGTTACACCGATCGTCGAGGCTCAAGATTATTCGGCCGAAGAGCTTGCCCGCCGCACTCTTAAGCGCAGGGCCGTCGAAGCCGTCGTTTGGGGCATGCCGGCGGTCAACTTCGACCTGATGCTTCAGGCCTTCATAGGTGTCAAGGGTGGTCCGAACCAGATTGCCTTTTGGTCGCGGCCGATGGACTGGAAGAACCAGACGCTCACACCCAACCCCGACACCATTTACTTCATGCCGTTCTACAACACGAAGGATGGCCCTGTCGTGCTCGAGATTCCGCCGGCGGACGAGGGTTCAATCACCGGCAGTATCGATGATGGATGGCAAAACGCGTTGGAAGATGTCGGTCCTGCCGGTGTCGATAAAGGGAAGGGCGGCAAATATCTCATCCTGCCGCCTGAGCACAAGGGGAAAGTTCCTCCCGGCTACATCCCACTTCATTCCGATACCTATCAAGGATTTGCGCTCCTTCGGTCAAATCTGAAAGGCGGCACCGAGGCCGACATCGCCAAAGCCGTCGCATACGGCAAGCGGGTAAAGTTATACCCGCTGGCGGAGGGCGGGAAAAAAGGCGGTTATCAGACCAAGTTCGTGGACGCCTTTGGCCGCATCTTCGACTCGACGATTCCATATGACGCGCGTTTTTTCGAGTCACTGAATCGCTTTGTGCAAGCCGAGCCGTGGCTGGTCCGTGACAAGGCGATGATCGACATTCTCAAGTCGGTTGGCATCGAGAAGGGCAAGCCGTTTCATCCCGACACACCCACCAAGGTGATCCTCGAAGGGTGTGCGCGGGAAGCCCGCGCCTTGATCGAGAGGCAATATGAAAACAGCTTCCTGCCGCCATTCAATGAGGGCCAGCACTGGGCCTTGCCTGTCTCGCCGGCAGTCCTTGAAGGCATGCCCAATTTTTTCGCGAATCGAAACAGTTACCCGACGGATGGACGTGCAGTGATGTATGCCATTGGGTACTTCAGTGCGAAGCACCTCGGGGCAGGACAGTTTTATTTGATGACCATCAAGGACAAGTCCGGTCGTCGTCTCGACGGGGCGAATGTCTACCGCCTTACGGTGCCTCCCGACGTCCCTGTAAGCCTCTATTGGTCAGCGACCGTATATGACGGCGCCACGCACACGCTCATACGCAATACACGCTGGTACAGCCGCTCATCGCATACACCAGGACTTCAGAAGAACGCGGACGGCTCGGTCGACCTTTTTTTCGGCTCGACCCCTCCGGATGGAAAGGAGTCAAACTGGGTGCCGACGAGCGCCGAGGGAGGCTTCGAAGTGCTCTTCAGGTTTTATGGTCCGGAGAAACCCCTTTTTCAGAAGGCGTGGGTGTTGCCGGACATCGAGCGAATGGAGTAAGGCTGAGAGGTTCAACCAGCCGCCAGGCACGGAGATTTCTACCGCACTATGTATGTGGGTCTCGAACGGCAAGGATAGCCACCCACAATCCCAATACGACATCAACGCTCGCACAAAAGCTTGGCCACCAGGCCGGAACGCCAGAGTTCTCAATGACAGCGCCATGTACGAGATCAAAGAGACCGTGGGCAATGATCCCAAGTCCTACGAGGGGAGGAAAAAGGAGCGCGCCGACTATCGCTGTCGTCGCAAAGGCAACGGCAATGACCAGTTCCCAAACCAAGGCGTGATTGGAACCGCCTGAGACGGCGAACAGCACATAATATGATGCGATGATGACGAGGACCGTGGGGTAGAAGCTGCGGTCTTGATCGAAGCGTGCGAACCTGGCCAGTGCTGCGATCCCACCAGCGAGGAGTACACCAACAACGACGGGTATCAGGAAAACGCTCCTTGGTGCCGAATCAGCTGGTC
>JBKPKC010000318.1:0-4289 GCA_046765595.1 Nitrospirota bacterium | reverse complement strand
CCAAAAGCCTGGGCGCTGGGTCGCTTCGTGTGGGCGCTGACCACGTACGGTCCGGCTGAACCATACAACACGGGCCCCCATACTCTCGATGTGCCTGCTGAGTACCGTGAAAAAAATCGTGGGGCAGCGATCACTCCCGATGGAACATCATGGTGGGTCAGCTCGACGACGGGGTTGTCGAGCTACAGCAGCGGAGATTTTTCGAACACCATCCACTACACCAGCGTCGCAGGATTACCGGCGAGCGGCTTGATGGATATCGCGGCCGATCCCGACGGGACCTTGTGGATCGTCGACAGCGGCGGCCGCCTGCTTCGCTTCAATCCATCGAATCTCAACGTACAAGTCTGGCCGGGGGTGTCGAATGCGCGCCGCGTCGTCGTGGACTCGACCGTGACGCCTCGTGCTGTGTATGTGTCGATGGGCGGCCAGGGCTTGGCGGTGATTCGGGCTAAATAAGCGGGAGGTCTACTGCGCTGCGATACGGTCAGGAAAGTCGGAGATCACGCCGTCTACGCCCAACGACAGCACGCGCTGGATATCTTCGGGAGCATTCGCCGTGTACACGCACACGAGCACGTGCTCACGCTGAAACGCCTCAACGAGGCTTCGGTTGGCTCTGTCGTGCCGCAATCCGACGTACGTCGGGTTATAGCGACCCGCATAGGCCACGGGAGCTCGGGGCAGCCTGTCGAAAAGCACCATGAGCGCGGCGGCCGGGTCGACCGCTCGAACGTCTGTGAGCTCACCATGCAGGAATGAGGCATAGATGACGCGATTGGGAAATTGGGCCTCTTGAACGGCCTCCACGGTCGAACGCGCTGTTCCCCCGGCCTTAAGTTCCAGCATCACTCCCGTTCGACCAGCCGCGCGCCTCAACACCTCCTCGACGGTCGGAATACGCTCCCCGTTCCCGGCATTCAACGCGCGCAGTTCCCGCAGGGATAACGCATTCGCTCGCCCTTTGCCGTCGGTCGTGCGATTGACTTTCGCATCGTGCAACGCAATGAGGACGCCGTCTGCCGAGCGTTGGATGTCGATCTCCACGAAGTCCACGCCGAGCGTGATTCCCATCTCGACAGCAGCGAGCGTATTCTCGGGCGCATGTCCGGCGGCTCCGCGATGGCCGATCCTCAACACTCGAGGCATGAGCACTCCGCATTTGTTGCCGAAGAGACAGGCAGCCTGGACGGGAATCAGCGTAAGGGGGGTGCGAATCGCAGGTTGTGCGCTTCCAAATCCTCAAGATAGTCTTTCATTCGTTTTCGTTCGTGCCCCTTGACGAATTCGATCACCTTGCCGTCGATCTCCAACAATCCGAGGCCCGCCGGAATCTCGTCGGGACGGATGACAAACAGGTTGACGCCGGCTTCCTTGGCCTTGACCTGCGCTTCCTTGAGGCGGTGATGGATGTATCGCTCGTTCAATCGCAGCAAGTCGTTTAATTCGACGAGGTCACGCAGCGGGTGCGGGTCAACACGAACGCTCCGCTTGGGAACGTTGAGGAAGATGAACACTGTCTCACATCCGAGGCCGAAGGCTTCCTCGACCGGCAAGGGGTTGGCGAGATCGGCATCAAGGTACCGGAAGCCGTCCATTTCAACCAGCTCGAACAGCGGGTAGAGCGCCATAGAGGCGCGGATCCGTTTATAGAAGATGTCGTACTTGGCTTTCTGGCTCCGTGCGTCCGTCTGTTCATCCATGACGAGATCCGGATCCTTGTTGGAAAAGATCACGGTCTCGCCATCCTCGTACCGTTCGGTGATGATGTGCCAGACGGTGGAGCTCGTGAGCACCTTTTGAAGGTCGATCTGTTCGCCGAGTCTGGCCAACAATGGAAACGGGTCGAGGAAGGCTTTCATGCGCTTGAATTCAAAATACTTATCCACCTCATCGAACGCCTCCAGGATTTCGGGTGCTTGCACCAGCCGGCGGAACGACTGCTGCTGAGCTTCAAACGCATCCATCAGGCGAAACAAAAAGCTCACGGTGCGGCCCGCCACCCGCAAGGGCATGCGAACGCAGAAGGAAAGCACCAACGGCATGAACTTGATGGCTCTCCTGAGGTCGTGCAGGATCGATCCGGACGGACCCAATCCTTGTGTCGCCGTCGGCACGACGCCCAGCAGACGGGTCAGCTTCTCGCGGAGGAAGGGATGGACTTCGTAAATAGCGTCCGGCGAGGTGATATAGTTTTCCCAGATGTGGATTGTTTTCTCGGCCCCGGCCGGACCGGGTTGCTCGACGAATCCCAGGGCATTGCAGGTTCCGGCGGAAGAACTCATGATGTGGGACGGAGTAAAGCCGGCCTTGACGACCTCTGCCGCCGCCACGGCTTGCTGGACGGCCTTGCACCCTCCCCCGCAAAACACAAACAGGACCTTGCCGTATTTAGCCGATGGATTATCGGACATGCGACGACTCCTCGGCATGAATCACCGCAGTGAACGGCGAACGCGCAGGCAATCCCATGAATACGTATGACATTTGCATCGTCGGCGCAGGAGTCGTGGGATGCGCCATTGCCCGGGAGCTGGGAGGCCGTCGTTGGCATAGTCCCCTTCGCATCATCGTCGTGGAACGACACGAACAGGCGGGCGAGGAGACGAGCGGACGCAACAGCGGCGTGCTCCACAGCGGCATCCACGAGCGCCCCGGCTCTCTCAAGGCACGGCTGGCCAGGGAGGGGAGTGCTTTGGCCATGGCATATGCGGTGCGGAAGAACGTTCCGCTGCTCCGCAGCGGCATGACCATCGCCATTGCGAGGGAAGATATCAGGCGAGGTCTCTGGCGCGAGATCTCCATGCTTCGTCGTCTGTGGGTGAACGCATGGAGGTCACAGATTCGCATGTCGTTCGTCACACCCGTCGGTTTACGGACATGGGAGCCGAACGTCCGTGCCTCTTGCGGCATCGTCATCCCAAGCGTGTCTGTCATTGATTCCCTTGCCTTCGTCCAAGCACTTCAACACGACTCACAAGCTCACGGAGCCGAATTCGCATTCCAGAACCAAGTGATGGCTATCGAAGAAAAAGGCGGTGCGTATCTGATTACGACGGACCGCCGGCAGTTCCAAGTCGCTTGCCTGATCAATGCCGCCGGCCTTCATGCCGACGACATCGCCGCTCTTGCCCTGTCCTACAACAAATATAGCATTCGGCCCCTCCGGGGGGAGTATTACGAACTGGTCACTTTGTCCAAGAAGCGCTTGATTAGAGGCTTGGTGTATCCCGCCCTGCCGCCCCGTGCGACGGGTAAAGGCATGCACTTCAGCCCCCGGCCGAATGGCCGGCTGTTCGTGGGACCCAACGAAGTCGCCGTGGAAGACAAATCGGACTACCTGTCCGAGAAAACGCCGCCGGCAGCCTTCGTCGAGGCCTTGGGTCAATTCCTGCCGGTACTGGAGGAATCCGACCTCCAATGGGCCTATTCCGGTATCCGGCCCCGCCTGATGACCGGCCGGGAGCACAATAGTGATTTCATCGTGTCCGTCGATCGAGACATCCCCCTGCTTATCAACCTCGTCGGCATCGAATCGCCCGGCCTGTCCGCCGCATTGGCGCTGGCCAGGCACGTCACTGACCTGCCTTGCATGCAACAGCGCTTTCGGCCGATTGCTGCGCCGCAGGCCGTGTACAGCCGTTAGCGTCTTGCCCGTTCAACCGCGTTTCCTCCTCGGCGCGCAGGACCCGGTGAAGCGTCTTCCCCAGAATGGATCGGGGCAGCTCCGCGCGGAATTCGATTTTCTTCGGCACTTTGTACGAAGCGACGTGACGCCGGCAATGCGCAATGAGTTCTTCCGCAGAGGCGGACTCGTTGGCCTTGACGATGAACGCTTTGATGCTTTCGCCGCCGTCACTGCCACGCACTCCGATGACGGCCGCCTCATGCACGTCCGGATGCAGGAGCAGCGCCTGCTCGATCTCGGCGGGATACACGTTCAGGCCGGAGGTCGACAAGATCATATCCTTCTTGCGATCCACGATGAAAAAGAAGCCATCCTGATCCATACGGGCAACATCACCGGTGGCGAGCCAGCCGCCCGCCTTGAGTGCATTCGCCGTTTCCACGGGATTGTTCCAGTAGCCGGCCATCACTTGGGGACCTCGTACCCAGAGCTCACCGGTCTCTCCGGGTGCGACCTCCCGTCCTGTTTCATCGACGATGATGGCTTCCGTATTGACGATGGGCAACCCGATGGATCGCTTGACGGAAAGGCCGCGGGGAATATTGCAATGCGTCACGGGTGACGCTTCCGAGAGACCGTAGCCCTCGCAGATCATCTGCCC
>JBKPKC010000317.1:0-4810 GCA_046765595.1 Nitrospirota bacterium | reverse complement strand
CTGCTGCCCGAACGAAAAACTCCACCGAGACGGTCAGCGTATGGGCGTGGAAGCCTTCCTGGGTATTATAGGTACCGCCGGGCACGAACCCATCACGGTAGGTGTCCGTCCTCGTAAAGTCCGACAGCAGTTCGTCGACGGATACTTGAAGCGCGACCGGCGCATTCGGCTTGACCAAGATGTGATAGAAGTCGAGGAGCTTCACGACATAACTTCTCAGCTCCGCCTCAGAGATGTATTTAGCCAGCGTGGGCGATGAGACCACCGTCAAGGAGACCTCTTTCACTTCTTGCAAAAACTGGCTCGCGGTGATGTACACGGCGTCAGAAAAGGTCTTCCCTCCTTGCAACGCCGCCACGGGGGCCGTCTTCTCGGGCGGCATCGGGTCGGCGGACGCTACGGCCGGCTTGTCCATCCGCGGCATGATCTTTGGCGTGTTATAGACATATCCGGTTCCTTGGCTCCCACCCAGCATGTTGGCCGCCAGTCTTTTGGCGTGCTCGAGCGCTGCCTCCTCGGCAAGGCCAGAGACAATGACCGACACTGAAATCATGCCGGCTTTATAGGCGAACAATTCGCCGCCGTGCCCTTGATACCAATTCCAGATCGCACCATCCACAAAGTTTGGGAGGTTCTTGGAGGTCCGGGTGGGCATCGGATTGTCGGCCATGTTCTTCCATGTGTCAACCAGCTCGTTCGCCTGGGGTGCGGGGTTGGTATGGACGGTGATTCTGACCTGCTTGTTCTTCGGCGGCTTGTTCGTCCATCCGGTTTCAACATACCAGCAGTCGAAGGGGTTATTGCCTCTGAGGTCGGCCGGTTGCCCCATCACTGCTTCGGCCTCGGCCTTCGTCAGCACCTCGCAGGGCTTCTTCTCCGGCGGCGGCGCTATTGGCAGGACATTCCCCTGCGCGAGGCAGACCGAGCTGGCGGCCGTCACGACTGCCATGATGCCCAACAGTATGGCGGATCGTCGCTTTGCTCCCATATACATTAGAGCGCCGGCTTGTTCTTCTGCGCCCCTGCTTTTTCTTGATTCTCTCGCCTCTTGGCCGCCTCCATGAGAAATGTGTGCGACGCGTCCGTCGCGCTGCGGTGCAGCGGGCCGTTGCCGATCACGACCGTGAGCGCACCGACCACGCCCGGCGCGGAGATGCCAATCGATTGCGCAGAATACAGGCGCGCGTGGATGATGTTGTGGCTCGCGCACTGCTCGCCAAGGTAGGCACCCACAACCGGCATATAGCCCTCTTCAAGTCCTTTTTTGACTTGAGCCGCGTTGATCTGTATCTCATGGCCCATGCCCGGCGCAGTCGCACCTTCATAGGCAGATGAACTGAACGTCATGTTACCCCGGCACTGATTGAGCAGCTCATTCTCATATCCTTGATTATTCGTCTGGTCTTTCAGCCGGTTGCCTTGCGCGTCGTCCACCCAGTACAGGTCCTGGACCCCGGGTGCACTGAGGTTGGTTGCAGCGTTTGCATGGCTAATGGGACCGTATTTTTTCTCCAAATCGGCGATCAGGGCCTGCTGAGATGGCGCCGTGTCTTTCGTGAACAGGATGAAGCGGTTGACCTTGGTCACGACCTGCGGGTTCGGCGGCATTGTGAGTGCGACATAGATTTTTTCAGCACCAGGCTGCACACCGCTCTTTCGGACCAGCACCTCATTGATGGCATAGACGCCGTAGATCAGCGGGTCCGGGAGGACATCGTATTTGATGGTCTCAGGTTTGAACTGAAACCCGCGTGCCTTGAGAATCGCTGCCGCATCCTGGGCCGGCATGCCGAGTTTGATGCCCAGCACATCATACTTACCGACCCGCTTCGCAAGCGCCGCCGTGGCCTCCGGCGTACAACAGCCGCCAGGCGCGTCGGCTTGAGCCCCTGCACTGGGAGCCGGGGCTTGGGGAGAAGAGGCTTGCGGCTCCGCCGTTGGCTGCGGTGATTGCTGTTGTGTGGGAGCCGGCCGGCGTTGGGGTTGCGAGGGTTGCTGCTGTTGAGATTTCTCTTCACCCGCCTTGTTCATCTTCTCCATCTGTTCTTGCGCCGCCTGGTCGGCAGCCTTGAACATTTTGTCGATGAGATCGTCCGCAGCCATCGTGCGGCCGACCAGCAGGATGACGGTGACTATCCCGACTGCCAACATATACCTCGCTGTCGTCCGCATAGTCATCCCTCCGAATGAAGTTCAGTGCTGATCTTCTTGTACATATGTATGCCGCTTTATGAGACGCAACCAGCCCGACGTTGCTGGTTGCAGCCGCGCTTGCGTCTCGCTACAGTTTCGGTTTTTCCTGCTGCTTGGCTTTGTCGAGTTCCTGCTTGTGCTGACCTGCAGCAATGTCCTTCTTCCACTTTAGGGTGGCTTCCGAGGCGTGTAGCGCGAGAGGAAAGCTCATAACGCTCATTCTCATCTGGCCATACAACTCCGGCGGATCGGATTGGCTGAGCAGTGCAAACACTGCCGTGTAATGCGCATAACACCAATCGTTTTGGGGGTTGTTGCCTTTGTAGAGATCCGCGTAGACCTCGATCAGACCTAGATGGATGTCCCAACTTCCGTTTGCGCATGACGACAGGCTCAACGCCGTCTGGTAATCCAGTGCTTTCTCTCCGGGAGTCGAAGGCAGCGACGCCGGACGGCCCTGTTCATCAAACAACCAAAGAAGGCTTTCGATCTTGCTATCGTCCGTCGCCGGCTTCATTTGCGCCAGATTCGAGACCGTTTCTTTCCCATACTTCTCGCGCAACGACGCGAGCAGCGTCGCTTTGGGGATGCCTTTGTTCGGGAAATAGTGTTGGCGAACGACTCGCCATACCGTTTGCTTGTTCGGCGGCAAAGTCACATCGACGCTCACTTGGTCGGCTTCCATGCCCATCATAATCTGCTCTGCCGGCGCGGAGCTAAATGATTTGATGACCGGCTTGTCGATTGTCGGCATATTGTCCGACATCACCTGCATCTTGTTCTTAGGCAGTTGCGCCTGGAGTTTCGCATGGGCCTCGCGCGCCGGCATGCCCAGCTGGATGCCGAGGATATCGGGTGGTCCTTCCGCTGCCGCATGGCTTGTTAGGGCAAGGGCCATAGCGATCCCACCGAAGAACGACATCATCACCTTGCACATGACTCATTGCTCCTTTCTGTTGCTCGGCGATTCATTCAGAACTTCGGCAGATCCACTTTCTCGGCTTCTTTCAACTTCTTCTGCGACTGTCCCTTACGAACTTGGTCGATCCAGTCATAGGTGACATGAAGGCCGTTAAAATACAGCGGGAAGTGCGCCAGGTGGGTTTCCATATCGGTGGCGAGAGGGTTTTCGCTGCCCGCAGCACTCACCCTCGGAGCGCGAAGAATCTTCACGTTGACCAACACCCATTCGCTGCAGGTGTGTAGTTTCTTGGGGCCACCTCCCGGTAAAACGAATGATCCTCCTGTTCTGTTGAGTAATTCCCTTCCGCCCCTTAGATCAGGAACTTCTGGGTTCAGAAACATTCCCTTACAGTGGGTGGCAATCTCCCGGCCCGGCCGGCCAGCGACCGGTTGCCCCTGAGTATCAAACACCCACTGAAGTTCTACACCGGTAGGTTCGTAATAATTTTCTTCACCATATTTTTTTCTCAAGCCGGCCACAAGGTTTTCAATCGTCGGCATGGCACCTTGCCGAAACGTCACAGCCGTACGTGCCACGCCATACACCAGGGGTGGATTGGGAGGGGCTGTCAGGGAGACGAAGATTGTTTCCGGCACACCTGAACCCGTTGCCGGCGCGATGGCTTGTATTCCGTACGCCCATAGTTTTTTCGGATCCGTCCTGGAATCATCGGTGAGACCGGCCAAATAGTCCCAATTGGCCTGGCTCCGCAGAATCTCGATCTTCATATTGGGATTCACTGCCTTCAGCACCGCGGTCGCTTGTTCGCCGGTCATTCCCGGCTTGATGCCAAGCATGTCGACGAAGCCTGCCGACGCAGCCATTTTCGATGTAGCCTCCGGCGTACAGCAGTCGCTCAGCGCGGAATCTGGAACATTCTGAGTCGCAGATTGGGGTAATGCCGCCTGGGAAGGTGCGGCAGATTGCCGCTGAGACTGACTTTGCTGCAATCGCTGACGCTGCTCTAACTGTTCGGCCGACTTTTTCATCCGTTCGAGAAAATCCTCCGCAGCCGAATGATGTGGAACAAGGGACAGGGTCATGACGATCGCAAGCATGGTTGCAACAGATCGCACGGCAATGGACATAACCTTCCTCCTCCTCCGCAGCACCGGTTATTTCGATTTTTTCATATTCCCGATAAAACCCGGGTCCAGACAGCGATCCGTCACCATGGATGACAAAATCCACTTTTTCTCCCTGAGGCGTGCAATCCAACAGCAACTTCTCCTCCTTCACGCTGTACTTACAGGGCATCGATTCGCCCATCAGCGTAAAGATCGCCTTGCCGCCTGATTTGAGGTCAAGGACGACATTACCCATGTTGCTGGTATACGTCCCTTCCATGTTGGAGCCGCTATAGCTGCCAGTCGGAAGCAGCACCAAGGCAGCAAGCAGCATGATGGTCAGAGCGTTCCGCTTCTCCATGCGATCCTCCGTTGGACAAGATCAATCATCTGAAAACATCGACAACACCAACGCCTATTTCACACCGGCCTTTGCAAAGTCCTGCGCGTTGGGGACTCTTCCACGGAGCAGCCATGTATCCTGATTGACTTCCCACCGGCCCTTCACCTTTTGGACCCGAACCGCTTCCGGCTCAAATTCAACCCACTGACTCCAGCGGCCGCGTTGTCTGACCATATTCAAGCC
>JBKPKC010000316.1:0-3011 GCA_046765595.1 Nitrospirota bacterium | reverse complement strand
CGTCAACATTGACCCGCAGTCTGTCGTCCTCATGAATAGTTCGATTCTGGCCAACGCCGTCTTTGGGCCGGGGGGAAATATTTTGATCACGACAAATCTCCTGCTGCCTGATTCGGCCAGCATCATCTCGGCCTCCTCCCAGTTTGGCCAGCAAGGCACGATCACAGTTCAATCACCGGTTTCACCAGCCAGCGGCAAGATCGTTCCTCTCGGACAGAAGCCCTTGATTGCAACCTCCCTACTCAGCCAGCGCTGTGCGGCGCTCGCCGGCGGGAACATTAGCAGTTTCACGGTCGCAGGAAGGGACAGCTTACCGGCCGAACCAGGCGGCTGGGTTTCGAGTCCGCTTGCCGTCAGCATGGATGAATCTGAAGATGGGACGTTGAAAGAGGCAGGTGCGAGCGTGATTGCCACGGAGGAGACTCCTCTGCTCTCGCTGCGCAAGATCGCGCCGCCCGGTTTTCTGACCCAAAGCTTCGCAGTGGATACGCCCGCAGGCTGCGCATCATGACTCATCGCGTTGGGGAGCCGGCGCCGGCGGGTCGCGCTCCATGTTTTGTCTCGTGGGTCTTTGCGGGGTTTGCTGTGCTTCTAATGCCAGCATCGCCGGCTGTGGGACAAGTGGTCGATCCGACAGGACGGTCCGGCCAACCACCAGGGCCGTTGAAGGAAGAGTTCCAACGCCCCCACCCTCCGCCAAGTCCTGTGCTACCCATCGTTCCCGCTCCGCCTGAAGGCGAGGCGCCGAAGAAGCCCGGCACCCTGCAAGTATTCGTGCGCGACATCATGGTGACCGGCAACACGGTCTTTTCAGATGCCGAGATCAATGAGGTAACAGCTCCTTATAAAAACCGGACACTGACGACCGAGGATCTTGAACGACTGCGCCTCGCGCTGACGCTGCTCTATATCAACAAGGGATACTTGACGTCCGGCGCCATTATTCCCGATCAGGAGGTGCAGGCCGGTGTCGTCGCGGTGCACATCATCGAAGGGCGGTTGGCAGCCACCAATGTGGAAGGAAATCGTTGGTTCAGATCGTCGTACCTGCGCGATCGCATCGAACTCGGAAGCGAGACGCCGGTACGGCTCGAGCCGTTACAGGACCAACTGCAAATCCTCCAACAAGACCGGCGGATCGAGCGGATCAATGCTGAACTCAAGCCTGGTGATCAGCAAGGCGAAAGCGTGCTGAATGTGCGGGTCCAAGACAAGCAACCGTTTCATGCCGGCATCGAAGTGAATAACTACCAAACCCCGCTCGTCGGCGAAATACGAGGAATCGGCACGCTGACCCACGATAACTTGACCGGCCACGGCGATCCACTCAGTCTCAGCTACGGCATGTCAAGCGGCGCGTTTCCCATCGTGTATGGTTCTTATGAACTGCCATTGAACCGGTATGGGACCACTTTTTCGCCCTACTATCGCCGGTACGACTTTAAATTGATTGAAGATCCATTCGGTCCGCTGGGCCTCAAGACAAATACCGAAATCATCGGCATAAGCTTGCGTCAGCCGGTCTATAAGACGGTGACAGACGAGGTCGCGTTGTCCATCATCGGCGAGCATCTGTTTACGCAAACATTCATCTTCAACGACACTCCGGACAAACAACCGTTCAACATTTTCCCCGGCTTCCAGAACGGCGCCGCAACTGTGTCGGCGCTCCGCTTTGCCCAAGAATGGACCCATCGTACCGTCGATACGGTCCTGGCTCTTCGCTCACGCTTCAGCGTCGGCCTGAACGTGTTGGGAGCAACGATCAACCCCAACTCGGATACGCCGGACGGGCAATTCTTTTCGTGGTTGGGTCAGCAGCAGTACATCAAACAATTCGGCGAACGCTTCTTTGGCATGCAGCTCCTTCAGCGCATGGATCTCCAGGTCACGAATTCACCACTGTTTCCCCTTGAACAGGTCGCCCTTGGCGGCCGGTACAGTGTCCGAGGCTATCGTGAGGTGACCATTCTTCGTGACAACATGTTCATTTTTTCCGTCGAGCCACGCTTCCCTTTGTGGCGTTGGGCCAGCGGCGAGCCGATGTTTCAATTCGCACCGTTTGTGGATGTCGGACATGGATGGAACCTCGGTGAAAACCGCCCGTCCCCAGTTACGCCGAACCCCACACTCCCCGACACCCTCGCGAGCGTCGGTGCCGGACTTCGCTGGAATATCCTTCCCAAAGATCGAGCGTCGTTTGAAGTGTATTGGGGGCAGCAGCTGAATCATGTGCCCAAAGTGAGTAACACGATACAAGACCACGGCGTCCATCTCGGACTGGTAGTGAATCTGTTCTGACAAATTAGCGGTGACAAAGCATGAACGAGCTTGGAAGGACGATTGGAAGTGATCGTTTCAAATGCTGGACACTGGAACCCACATGCACATGAAACCTAAGGCACTCATGCTTCTCGTCATGCTGATCGCGGCAACATGTATGTTGTTGACCGGCACGATGGGAACAACGACTGCCGGTGATGCCTCTCCTGATGCACTGATGAAGCAAGGGTTTCAGGCCTATCAGCGCGGGGCATTCGACAAGGCATTGGGCGCCTGGAAGCAAGCCGCTCAGGACTATGAACAACAAGGCAAGCCGATCGAGCAAAGCCGGGCATTGGTCGCTGCGGCACAAGCGTCTGAAGCGATGGGACAAGTCACGCAAGCCCTCCAACAGCTGGAGGTCGCGCTGGCTCTCGCACGGCAGGGCCAGGATAAAGCCTGGACGGCGACCGTCTTGAGCAATCTCGGCCATGCTTATTTGGCCGGACATCAACCCGATGCTGCCATGCCGCACTTGACGCAGGCGCTGGAGACCGCACCGCAGAACGCGACGCCGGTGATCGCCGGAATCCACAATAACCTCGGTCTTGCGCAGGTGGCCCAAAAACATCTGCCGGAAGCCTTGGCTTCTTTCGCGCTCGCCGCGAACAATGCCGAAGCGGCAGGCGATCGGCCCTTGCTCGCGCGGTCGCGCATCAACGCGGGCCGCACCGCACTGGCATTAAACC
>JBKPKC010000315.1:0-6901 GCA_046765595.1 Nitrospirota bacterium | reverse complement strand
ATGAAACGCATCGTGTATGTGACCTTGGAGCGTCAGGATCCGGTCAGCGATACGAGCGAACCTCCGGCTGTGAAGCCTGAAGAGCCACCCACGAGCGATCTTATTGTCGACGAGCCGCAACCCGCCGGCGCTCCGATGAACGCCGCGGCCCTGGTCGAGGAGGACCTCATGCCGCTCGCCGACCCGGCACAAGGCAAGGCGTACTGGCAGCAGGTCAGCCTTCTGGTCAGTCGCAGTTGGGCACGGCAGGTGCGCGGGGTCCGTCGTGGGCCGAGCAGCGAGACCGTCCGCGTGCGGTTCAAACTGTACCCAAGCGGGCGGGCGCAATTGATTGAAATTGAGAAAGGATCCGGTGTGCGGGAGATTGATGAGGCGGGAATTTATGCAGTGGTCAATGCCCAGCCGTTTCCACCCGTGCCCGGAGACGTCGGAGACGAACCGATCGATGTTCACGTTCGCATGAGGACCGGGGCGCGCGCCAAAGCGCGCGATGTGCAATCGGTCGGCAACATCTCAAACGGCAAGCCCGACGCGCCCGCGACCTTGAAAAAGTAGCGGCGACGAAGGCTTCAAAAGCATGGTCAGGGCACAGAGACTCCGCATCGCGTCCCTTATCTTTGCTTTTCTGAGCGCATGGTCCATCCAGGCGCAGGCCGAGCTCGCCCGGTGGAACGTCGATCCGGACCATTCGACCGTCGAATTCCGCGTGGCGCACATGGTCGTGTCGAAGACGACCGGACACTTTAAGGACTATCAGGGCTTTATCGAGATGGACGCCGAAGCGGGAACCGTCAAGACGATCGAGGCCACGATCAAGACGGCGTCCGTCACCACGAATCATGAAAAGCGCGACGCCCATCTGCGGAATGCCGATTTTTTCGATGTCGAAAAGTATCCGACGATGGTCTACCGGCTCAAGTCATACAAAAAGACCGCCGATGGCTATGAAGCCGTTGGTGAGTTGACGTTGCGTGGCGTGACCAAGGACATCACGCTCAAAGGAAATTTCAACGGTGTGGCCAAAGATCCGTGGGGAAATTTCCGGGCAGGCTTCAACGCCGAAGGTCAATTGAACCGGAAAGACTTCGGTATGGTATGGAGCAAGACACTCGATGGCGGCGGCCTGGTTGTGGGCGACGACGTCCTGATCAAGCTCGACATCGAGTGCATCAGGGCCAAACCGTAAGCCCGGGCGGCCGTCAATAGTCTCAGATGACAAGAGGCGGGTCAGCTCCTTCACGGCGCACTCCTCATCATGATGGCAATGGTTCTCCGACAGAATGGGGACGTGGCCGTCGATCCCCTCGAATTGCACGACATTCCGCTTCCTGAGCCGGGACCCGGAGAGGTTCTGGTCGAGGTCAGCGTCTGCGGGATCTGCCGGACCGATTTGCACGTCATCGAAGGCGAGCTTGAGCGTCCGAAGCTGCCGCTGATTCCCGGCCATCAAGCCGTCGGAATCATCAACCGTGTGGGACCTGGTGTGACAACCAGGCGGGCCGGTGAACGCGTCGGCATTGCGTGGGTGCAAGGCACTTGCGGCCAATGTCAGCATTGCCGGAGCGGACGAGAAAACCTGTGTCTGGCCGCACGATTCACCGGCTATCAGGTTGACGGCGGCTACGCCGAATACGCGGTGGTCCCGGCGCCTTTTGCCTATCCGATCCCATCCGCATTTTCCGACGAGGAGGCAGCCCCGCTGCTCTGTGCAGGCATCATCGGCTATCGGGCGTTGAGGCTCAGCCGTGTGCAGCCAGGGCAACGGCTTGGCCTGTACGGGTTCGGGGCGTCCGCTCACATCACCATTCAGATTGCCCGTCACTGGGGATGTGGCGTGTACGTGTGTTCGCTGAAGGCAGAGCATCGAGCCTTGGCTCGCGAAATGGGCGCGGCGTGGGTCGGCGAGGCGTCCGAAGCACCTCCGGTTCCTCTGGATGGATCAATTATCTTTGCGCCGGCGGGGGAACTGGTCATTCCCGCGCTGCGCGCGCTCGAGCGGGGAGGGACGTTGGCTCTGGCAGGCATTCACATGAGTACGATCCCGCCGATCGACTACGATCGTGATCTCTTCGGCGAACGGACGATCTCGAGCGTGACGGCCAACACTCGCCAGGACGGCCTCGACCTGTTGAGGGAGGCGGCGGCAATTCCCATCAGGCCCCGCACGGAACGGTTTCCGTTGACTCAAGCCAATCGGGCTCTCCAGCGTTTGAAATCCGGAGCCATTAACGGCGCGGGAGTGTTAACCATTCACTGACCAGGAGTTGGCATGCAGCGGCACGCGAACGGTGTCGTGAAAGGCAGAATGGAACGATGCGCGAGCGGCTGAGACTACTCTGCCTCCTCGTCATCGGACTGGGGATGGCGCATGCCTCGTTTGCGCTGGAATTTACGGCCGACCAGATCACCAAGATCGATGGCCGAACGCACAAAGCCTTCATCTATTACCGGGATCAAATGTGGCGCATCGAGCACCACTCGCTTGGCCCGGTCAACGTCACCATCGTGCGCAAAGATAAGCAGCTGGTTTGGCTGCTCCTGTCTCGAATGAAGCATTTCAAAACACTGCCCTATGATGCCGAGCAGGACCTCCGCGTCACGCCGGTGCTCGAAGGAGAGGTGCAACGACAGGAAATCGGGACCGAGGTGCGCGAAGGACATCCGACGATTCTGTACGAAGTGACGACAAAGCAAGGGGAGCGAGTGGAGCAGTATTATCAATGGGTCGCGACCGATCTTCACTTTCCGATGAAGCTGGCGAAGAAAGACGGCAGCTGGATTGTTGAGTATCAACATGTAAAAATGCGGTCCGTGTCCGATTATCTTTTTAATCTGCCGGTGAACTTTCAACCCTTGGAGGACTTTGACAAGGATCCAAGCGGGCAGCCGAAAGCACCGTAGGCAACAACAGGGAGGGCCGATTGTGCGAAGGGCGAGTATCGTAGCGATGGTCATCGGAGGATTGTGCAGCGCGGGGCTGGCGGCCTGGGCGCTGGACGTTGCAGACGTCACCAGAGAATGGACGCCGGAAGGAAAGAAGATTGCCGCCGAGCGGGCCAAACTGCCGGCCCATGATGAAATGGTCAAAGTCCCCGCCGGGACGTTCATCATGGGCAGCGACAGGAAAGTCGACCGAAATGCTTATCCGGCAGAATTTCCTCAGCGCAAAGTGTATCTCGATGCGTATGAGATCGATAAATTCGAAGTCACCACGGTCCAGTTCTTACGGTTCGTGCTGGCGACCAATCGGGATCCGTTGATCGATTGGCAATACGACGGCGGAAATTTTCAGGAGACCATGGCCAGCCATCCGGTCATGCACGTGTCGTGGTTCGACGCCGAGGCCTATTGCAAATGGGCCGGCAAGCGCCTTCCGACATCGGCGGAGTGGGAAAAGGCTGCGCGGGGCGACGATGGAAGGATTTATCCGTGGGGCAACGAGCCGGCCGGACTGAGCCGCGCCAACTTCGGTCGGACGGGACTGTCGGGTCCCGTGCGTGACCGGCCGGAACGTTTATTGTTATACCCGCCCATTATTTCGGTCGACAAGTATGAGAACTCGGTGAGCCCGTACGGCCTGTTCCAAATGGCCGGCAATGTGGCCGAATGGACCGCGGACTGGTACGACCCCAATTACTACAAGAAGGCGCCGGACCGGAATCCGAAGGGGCCCGACAAGGGGACACAGCGGGCCTTCCGTGGCGGTGCGTGGATCGACAGCACCCCGTCGGTACGTCCCGCCCAACGGAACGGTACCGAACCCCAGACGAAAATGAATTGGCTCGGCTTCCGCTGCGCGCGCGATGTCAAGGATGCGGCCGAGGCACCCATGCCCGTGCAGATGAATCCGCAGTAAGCCGCATGCCTGCCGGCTCAGGACTCTGAGCGACCCGCCTTGGCCTGCCTGAGGGCATGGACGTGCTCGCTCAATTCTTTCACGAGAACGCCCATTTTCGGATGTGAGGGTTCGAAGTCCACCGGAAGATCGTGGTGTTTCAGACCTTCGCTTGCGGTCGGGCCGATGGATGCCACGACCATGCGCTTGCACGCCTCACGGAACGCCTGGGTACTATTGCTTCGTTCCGCCAGCTGCATGACATGATCGATTTGAGCCGCATTCGTAATCAACATTGCGTCACAGCCGCCGGTTGAGACTTGTCCGATGGCCGCCTCGAGTGGGCCTGTGTCTTCGGGAAGCGCCCAACGGTAGACCGGCACAGAAAATACCTCGGCGCCGCGTCTCTTCAAGTCCTCGATCATCTCCGGCTTGGAGATGCCGTACTCCTGAATGGCGATCTTCAAGCCCTGGACCGGGCGATAATAATCCAAGGTGGCGATCACGTCATGCCAGGTGTTGGGTTCCGGCACCGTGATATTGGCGTCCACGCCCATCGCCTTCAGGACGGCCAAGGGTTTGGGACCGCGGGTGACGACCATCGTTTTTTTGAGCGCCTCGAGGATTTCAGCGAGCGGATAACGGGTTTGCAGCACGTCGAACAGCGCCTTCGCTCCTACTCCCGTCATGAGGATCACAATATCGACCTGGTGCAGAATCAGTTTCACGCCGAAGCGAAACACTGCGCCGTTGTCCTGAAGTGGAATTGGAATTTCCCTCAACGCCGGGACCACCAACGGCTCTCCATGGTGTCGTTGGATCAGTCGGGCCATTTCCGTCGCCATTCGGCTTTCGAACGACAAGACGCGCAGGCCGTGAAAATCGGTCGGCAGCGGGGGCGGTGCCGGAGGCGTTTCGGCCTGCGTATCGATGCTGGCCCGTTCCGAAGGCGCGGGCTTTTCCGGTTCGCCGCAGATCGACAGCAGTGCCACGATGTCGGACGCCTCGTCGAGCAGGGCTTGGATCGGCTGATCCTGCTCGGTGCCCGCCGCGGCGAGCAATTCGAGCCAGAACACGCAGTCATCGGCGTCCCCTGACGCGAGGTTCCGGTTCCGATGGAAATCGTCTTCCGACCAGGCCCGTGCAAGGGCGCGGCAATTCGCGGCCAGCGTCGTCGCGGCTTTCACCAGAGGCGTTTGGATGGCAAGTGTTTCAGGCGTCTTGGGAAGGGGGCCACAGAGCTTGAGGATGCCGATGGCGAACTGTTTTGTTTTGTTCCGGAGCTGATCTGTCTGGTCTGATCCGGTCATGAGACGGTTCTACCATGACGACGGCGTAGAGTCTCAGCGCAAATGATTATTTCGCATCGCGGGCGCACCGGAATCCGGTCGACTCGTTCCGGATCGACGGGTCGCTGTCGACGCGCGTGAAGATGCGGACGGTCGGAGTTTCGTTCTGCCATCCTGAGCCCCGGAGCACGCGTTTCACACCGATCTCCGGGCCCTTCGGATTTTTCTTGGGGCTTTTCTCATAGTAGCGGGGGTCATACCAGTCGTTGACCCACTCCCAGACGTTGCCCGCCATGTCGTACGCGCCGTACGGACTCTTGCCAGCTTCATAACTGCCGACTGGCATCAGGGTCTTTTCACCGACCCACTGCTGATTGTAATTGAGATGTTTCGCCGTGGGCTCGACGTTGCCCCAGGGGAAGCGCCAATCGTGGTTGCCTTTGGCGGCCTTTTCCCATTCGGCTTCCGTGGGCAGCCGTTTGCCCGCCCATGCGCAATAGGCGGCCGCGTCCGACCAGTCGACATTGACGACTGGACGGTCGATCAGCGATTCCGGAATCGTCGCTCCCTGCCAGAGGTTCCTGGTGGGATTTTTCGGGTTCTGAGGAACGCGGTGCCCGGTCGCCTTGACGAATTCCAGATAGCGGCCGTTCGTGACTTCATACACGTCGATCCCATACGCATCGAGATAGACTTCATGGCGCGGATACTCATCGCGTCCGCCATCCCTGTCGCCGGGGGGGACGCCCATGGGAAAGGAACCGGCCGGGACGACAACCATCGGGCCGAAATCCTTTTCTCCCGAGATTGACTCACCGCCGGAGACAGCGCCGGCGCCGAAGCATACCGACAGCATGACCATGAATTGGAATAGAATCGACATGAGTGATGCCTCTTTCCGGTGCGCAGGCATCGTAGCACAACGTCCAGGCCGGCCGCATATGCGGATGGTGAAATTCAGTTTGACGGCGCTCTCGAGGCCCACCTAGTATACGCAATTGTCGGCGTGTTGTTCGGAGGGGCTGGAAAGAAGAGCAGCCATGGATCGTGCTGTGCACCAGGGACTCCGCCATGTGGCCTTACGCGTCACCGACCTTTCCCGGTCCAGAATTTTTTATGAAGAGCTGCTGGGCATGAAGGTCGTCTGGGAACCGGATGCGGACAATCTCTATCTCAGCTCAGGGACCGACAACCTCGCGCTGCATCAAATCGCCGCCGGTGAGCTGGCGTCCTATCGGCCCTTGAAGGCTCAATTGCTCGATCACATCGGCGTTATTCTCGAAGACGCCGGTGCCGTCGACCGCATGTACAAGACGATTGAGCCCAAGATCATCTCATTCGGTGGTGCGATCGCCAAACCGCCCAAACAGCATCGGGACGGCAGCTATTCATTTTATTTTACAGATCCGGACGGCAACGTGATTCAAGCCCTCTATGAACCGACGATCAGTCGACGCCTCTGACGCGAGGGAAGGACGGCCGTGAACATTTGGAACGCCCTGCCCCGCGATCACTTCCTGAGCCTCGTCCCATGGTGCTGGATGCAACTTGAGAGCGCCGAGCCGCCCGGGCCGTTCCCGTTCGTCGGCGGCCTGGCTCCCGAAGTGATCGCCGCCCTTCAGGAGGCCCATTCCCTTCTGGCAAGTTCGATCGATACCGCGATCAGCGACGTATTTTCGAAACGGGCTCCGCTCGACGACCCTGACCGGTCCAGGCGGCTCGAGGATGCGTATGCTGAAGTCGTCAATGCCCGACCGTACCTCAGCCGGCACATCAC
>JBKPKC010000314.1:0-2813 GCA_046765595.1 Nitrospirota bacterium | reverse complement strand
AAGAGGACTGACGACGGTCGCTTGCGGCCCTTTACGGCCTTCTTCGACATTGAACACCACCTCGGTCCCGTCTTCTAAGTCCCGAAAGGTGATCCCTTGCAGCGAATTCTTATGGAAGTACACTTCACTTCCCCCTTCCTTGAGAATGAACCCGTATTGTTCCTTCGGAAACAGTTTGCAGATGACGCCGCGCAGCGGTGGGATCGGCGCGGTGCGAACCTCTTTGCTCCCACGCTTGGCTCGAAATTTCCGGAGCTCGAGCGAGACCGCCTCAAAGGCCTTTCGAATGGCCTCTTCAAACGTCTTGTCTTCCTTTCGGGCGGTGAACGTGTGGCGACCCGGCAGGGAGACCACGATGACCGCTTCCGCGACGTTCGAGGACTTCTTATGATGCGGGTTCTTGGTCAATGTCACTCGTCCATGCGTGAGATCTTCATAGCTCCGCTCGAGGTCGCCCATGCGCGCCTCGATTTCTTTTTTCCACCGGGGGGTCATGCCGACGTTGCGGCTCTCAATGGCGACTTTCATGTTTCCTCCCTCATGCTGTCCGCTGGTGGTATTCAGCAAAGGACATGCCTCGCAAACGAGGCTCTTGGACAGGCTTGAGCATGCATATTCCTGCCCCCTTGTGTTCCGGCCGCTGCTACTCCGCCCACCGGTGACGCGTTTTTCCTCATCCCGCGTGCGTCACTGCAGCCGAACGCGACACCCGGAAGCGGCCAGCAGGCCAAGCCAGGAAGTTGCCAGATCGATGCCCGTTGGAATAGGGTTGGCGTACCGAACGACGATGCCCGCCCTTAAGAAACAATCTCTTGAAACCTATCTTCGAAGCCGATTTGGGCCAAAGACGACGCTGCTGTCCTATGGACCGATCGGTAAGGAGAGTTCAAAGGGTACCTACAAGCAATATGGCTATGGCTCGCCGGTCAAGCTGACGTTCAAGGTCGGACGCATCCGCCGCTCGGCTGTCCTGGAGACGATGAGTCCGGGCCCCTTCGGGCATGAACACATGGCGGATCGAGCACAGGCCATCTTGTGGGATTACGAGTCGTATGGCCGTCTGCCTCGCCATGTGAACGCCTTCGACGTCGGAGCATTTACCTCGCGGCAGGAGCTGTTTTCCGTCGCGAGGGCACGCGAGTTTTTCGTCCTGACGCAATGGGTAGAAGGAGCCAGCTATTACGACGATCTCCGTCGCCTCGTCGACGGCGGCTCGTTGAAAACGCTCGATCGGCGACGCACGCGACGGCTGGCCGGTTATTTGGCCACGATCCATCGGCGGAAGCGCCGAGATCCTGATCTCTATCGCCGCCGACTCCGCGAATTGATCGGCCATGGCGAGTGCATTATGGGCCTGACGGACAGCTATCCGCTGCCGTTCGGCTTCATCACCGAAGAGCGGCTCCGTACCATTGAGGACGCGTGCAACCAATGGCGATGGCGCCTCCATAATCAGGCGCACAGGCTGTCTCAGGTGCATGGCGACTTTCATCCCTGGAATGTGCTCTTCCGAAAGGGAACGGATTTTTCGGTCCTCGATCGATCGCGGGGGGAGTGGGGAGATCCGGCCGACGATGTGACCTCAATGGCCATCAACTATCTATTTTGGTCTCTGTGCCGCCACGGCAGGCTGGAGGGAGCCTTCGAGGTGCTGTTCCAGATGTTTTGGGACACATATCTCGAGCAGAGTGGAGATAAAGACCTGACGGCGGCGGCAGCGCCGTTCTTTGCGTTTAGAGGGTTGGTCATCGCCAGTCCGGTCTGGTATCCCAAGCTTCCGATGGATGTCCGCCGAAGCCTCTTTTGTTTCATGGAGAATGTGCTTCATGACTCGCGTTTCGATGCCGCGCGCGTGAACGAGTACTGCGGGTTGTGACCGATCGTTGAGTATGAATCGCACTCAGGCGTTTGGCATTTGGATCACGGGATTGCCTGCCTCCGGCAAGAGCACGATCGCCAACGCCTTGCGGCCAAGGCTCGAGGCTCTCGGACTGACCGTCGAGGTGTTGGAATCTGATGCAGTCAGGCGGCTGCTCACGCCCCAGGCCACCTACTCACCCGAGGAACGGGATCTCTTCTACCGAGCCTTGGCCTTCACCGGGCAGCGCCTTGTTGAGCACGGCGTGACCGTGGTGTTCGATGCAACCGCCAGCCGGCAAGACTACCGCGATCTGGCGCGCAGCATGATTCCCCGCTTCCTTGAGGTGGCGGTCGAGTGTCCGCTCGATGTGTGCATACAGCGGGATCGAAAAGGTACCTATCAAAAAGGGTTGCGCGGCGAATCCGCGACGGTTCCCGGTTTGCAATCTCCATATGAGTCGCCGGCGAATCCCGACGTCCGCATCGACACCACGAAAATATCAGCGCAGGAGGCCGCGGAGCAGATCTGTGAGACGATCCGAGAACGGCTTGGAGACGTTTAAACGGGACCAGCCAAATGCTTTGAAAACCATTGCAGGGCTTGCTCGGCCACTTGTTCAAGTGCTCCCGGTTCTTCGAACAAATGCGTGGCGCCCGGAATGATCGTGAATTGCTTGGGACAGCGGAGCAGCCGGTAAGCATCCTGATTCATCTCGATGACCGGCTGATCCTCACCGCCGACGAGGAGGAGGGTGGGCGAGGACACCTGAGGCAGGTACTGTTCGGCAAGGTCGGGGCGTCCGCCGCGCGAGACGATGGCACCCACCGGAAAGCTTGCCCGTGCGGCTGCTTGCAACGCGGCGCCGGCCCCTGTGCTGGCACCAAAGTAGCCTAGAGAAAGAAGTGTCGTGGCCGCGTTCTGGCGCAACCAGGCGCTGACCATGAGTACGCGG
>JBKPKC010000313.1:0-7959 GCA_046765595.1 Nitrospirota bacterium | reverse complement strand
CGTGTCGTCGAGATGTGTATGGGTATCGATGAGCATGACGAGCGTTGCAGCGCGGTAGGCGGGCGTCTAACCGGTCAGGCGGGTCGGGCGACGATGCTGTCCGCCAGCTCGTTCAGAAGCGCAGCACTTTCCCCCCAGCCGAGACAGGCATCGGTGATCGAGACCCCATGAGCCAGTGCGACGCCCTGCTTCCAGGTCTGTTTGCCCGGATTGAGATTGCTTTCGAGCATCAGACCCATAATGGAGTTGCGGCCCTCTCGGAATTGACGGATCACCTCGCGTGCGACGACGCCCTGCCGCGTGTGATCCTTGTTCGAGTTGTCATGAGAGCAATCGATCATGATCGGCCGTGCGATCCCTTCGCCGGCCACAGCGGCTTCGGCTTTTGCCACGTGCTCGACATCATAATTGGTCTTGCCTCCGCCGCCGCGCAAGACGATGTGGCGGTCGGGGTTTCCCAAAGTTTTGATGATCGAGGTCTGCCCGTCGGCATTGATGCCGACGAAGTGGTGGGGTGTGCGGGCGGACGTCATGGCATTGACTGCCACGTGCAGGCTGCCTTCCGTGCCGTTCTTGAAGCCCACCGGCATCGAGACTCCGCTCGCCATCTCCCGGTGCGTTTGGCTTTCGGTCGTTCGGGCTCCAATGGCGGTCCAGCTGATGAGGTCGGCGACATATTGGGGGCTGATCGGATCCAAGAGTTCGGTGGCGCAGGGCATGCCGGATTGATTGAGTTTCAAGAGAATGCTTCTCGCGAGCTCCATGCCGGTGGCGATGTCGCAGGTGCCGTCGAGATGAGGATCGTTGATGAGTCCCTTCCATCCGACCGTCGTCCTCGGCTTCTCGAAGTAGGTTCGCATGACGATCAGTAACCGGTCTCGGAGGGCATCGGCCAGCGGCTTGAGTCGCGCTGCATACTCGTAAGCGGCGTCGGGATCATGGATCGAACAGGGACCGATAATGACGAGTAACCGGTCCCGATCCTGTCCGTGCAGGATTCGACGAATCGCCTCCCGTGTCTCCACGACAAGCGCTGCGGCGTTATCCGTAATGGGCAATTTAGTCTTGATGGCCCGCGGGGAGGGCAAGGCCTTGATTTCTATTACGTGCTGATTGTCAATCGGTCGATTCATCGCCAGCCTTTCACCTACTGAAGTCGCGCAGCATAGCGAAATGCTCAATAAAAGTCTACATGGGCATGCATAACATATGGGAATATCAGGGAATATGTATGTTGATTCGGCCATTTTGACAGCCCTTACAGGCTTGTGGTACTCAATGCGAATTCCATGCATACCAGGATCCCATCGCACTGGCTGACTCGCGGGCTTTCTCTAGGCCTGATTGCTCTCCTCTTGGCATTAGCCCCGTTTGCCGTCGCCCAAGACGTCCATCATGAGTTGGCCGCTGCTGATACGGACGGCCACGAGCACTCGGACACCGACCTCTGTCAATGGGTGCAACACCATACGTCAGGCTCGCTCGATCTCGGCGGTCCGCCCTGTTCCACCTTCGAGACCGTCGGCTCCTATGAGCTTCCTCCACCGGCATTGCTCTTCTCGGTCGAATTCCCGTCCATCGGTCCCTCGCGCGCGCCTCCTCATTCGTGACAGCGTTGCTATCGCCGGCGGTCATGATCGAGCCGATCGTGGCTCGCCTGTGACCTCTTTCATCCGGCGGTTGTCGGCCGATGAGGTTTGGAGGCGGAAGAATGCGGCAAGTCGCATTGTCGTGCTCACTGAGTGTCCTATTGGTGGCGGGCAACGGGGAATTTCGGGGCCCTTCGTCGGCGCGTGCAGGAGATGAAGATCCATCTCGTGCGATCGCCGGTACGGTGCAGCATCAGAATCTTCGGCGGGTAGACCAGGCGACCGTACAGGTGCGTGACCAGGAAGGCAACATGGTTGCTCAAGGCGTCACGAATCAGGCCGGCGAGTTCCGCATCATCATCCCCGAGGCCGGCACCTATTCGATCAGCGCCGTTCAGGACACCTATCGCAGCGAATATGTCGTAGTGAAGATCGGCGGCGTGCCACCGCCGCCCGTCTCGCTCACCCTTGCGCTGAGAAAGGAAATCGCGCTGGAAATCGTGTCCCCACTGCCGCCGATTCAATACAAGGCATCCAGCGAAACCTATCAACTGAGCAGGAAGGATGTCGAAACACTTCCGCGCGGCAACAATAATACCGTCGCTGATGTGCTGCAGACCATTCCGAGCGTCGCCTATGGTGCGTTAGGTCAAGTACACATTCGCCAAGACCATGCGAATCAGCAATTGCGTATCGATGGAGTTCCCATTCCAGAAGGCGTGAGTTCGACGTTCACGGACGTGATTTCGCCTCGCATGTGGGAACGGGCGGATATCATTTTGGGCGGAATGGAAGCCCAGTATGGGAATAAAACGGCGGTTCTGGTTGATATCACGAGCAAAAGCGGAACGCGGCCGGCCTTCGGGTCGCTCCAACTGTTTGGTGGGTCGAACCAAACCGTCAATCCGTCGTTCGAGTATGGGGGCACGATCGGGGAGAAGTTTCGCTATTATGTCCTCAACAGCTACACAACGACAAATCGTGGCATTGAGCCGCCGACGCTCGGTCATTCAGTCTTCCATGATCAAAGCGAGCGCAATCAGACCTACTTGCGTGGGGATTACCAACACGACAATCGGAACAGCCTTAGTTGGGTGTTTTTGAACGCCGTCGCCAAGTTTCAAATTCCAAACAGCAACGGATTAGAGGTGAATGGAGATGTTCTTCCATTGCTCCAAGTGCAGGACCCGACGTTCTCACCGGTTGCCTCACAGGACATCAACCAGAATCAGAAGGAGAACACTCAGTACACCCACCTGGTGTGGCGTCATGACATCAATGCGAACAACTTTTTTCAACTGGCCGCATTTTTGCGGAATAGCTACGCCGATTTCACGACCGATCCGCTCAACACGTTGGCGTATTTCTCGGATCAGCAGACGGCGAATCAAAAGCGGAAGGCGTATTCGCTCGGAACGCGACTGGATTACTCATGGATTCCCAACGCACGGCATCTCGTGAAAACCGGACTCCAATTCCAATACACACATGCCCAGAATCAATTTCAGTTATTTGATTTTGCCGTAGACCCGGCGACCGGTCTGCCGGTGGGGCCTGTGATCAGCCAAGCTGCGGCAAATACAAACATCCAGACGCGTGAAGAGATGTGGATTCAAGATCAATGGACGTTGACTGAGGCCTTGACCTTGAACGTCGGTGTTCGAGGCGACATCATCCAAGGTTTCTACAATGAAGGACAGCTCAGCCCTCGCGTGGGAGCGACGTACAAGTTGAACCAGTCCAACGTCTTTCACGCCTACTATGGACGGTTATTTACCGCACCGAATGTCGAACAGATTGCGTTCACCAAGGTAAACCTCGAAGGGACGACGGCACAACCCGACGACCCGCAAGGGTTCAACCCACGGGCGGAACGCTCTCATTATTTTGAAGTGGGCAGTTTCCATGACCTCGCCAGTTGGGCGACCCTCGAGTTGACGGCATATTACAAGCGAAACCATTTTCAGTCGGATGCCGGTCAGTTTGGCACCACGCCGATGCTGAACTTCTTCGCCTTTCAGTGGGGCTATCAAATGGGCATCGATGGGGCGCTCAAATTGCAGCTCACCGAAGATCTCAGCGCCCGTGGGAATGTCGCGTGGGGCCGATGCAAGGGCAACGGGCTTCAGTCCGGGCACTATCTGCTGGACGCTAAGGAGATTGCGGATATCAACACGGCGGGTGGTGTCTTTTGTGACCACTCCCAGTTGATCACCAGTTCAGCCGTCATGTCCTATCGGCTCCCCTTCAAGACACTGCTGTCCGGCCAGATGCTGTATGGCTCCGGGTTGCGCACCGCTGCGAGCGAGGATGCACTGACCAATTCGTCGCACTTCTCGTCATGGACCACCTATAACGCCTCGCTGACTCACACCTTCACGTTGCCGTGGGACCAGCAAAAGATGCTGGTTGGATTCGATGTCATCAATTTGTTCGATCAGAAATATTTCTACAATACAGGTGAGGGCAGTATCGGCCTGGGCGTCGCTCATGCTGGGATGCCACGATCGTTCTTCTTTCGTGCGCAATGGTTCTTCTAATACAAGGATCGGATGCGAACAATGCCGAGTAGGATGGTCGTGGCGAGGAAAGCAATCGTGTTGTGCCTCCTCCATGCATGCGTCTCCCCTGCGGTCATTCACGCCACGGCCGGGGACGAGGCGACGCACGAAACGGACCATCAGGAAGACATCCTCGAATTGCCGGAAGTCCACGTGCACGGTCTTGCACTCAACAAGGATCAGCAGCTTGCACCGGTACCGAGAGCCACGCCTTGGCCGGGTATCCCGCCTGCGCTCGAAGGCACCGTCATCGATGACTGGATGAAGGCGCGCATGCTGGTGTCGAAGGACGCTCAAGTGACGGTCGTTGTTCTGGAGCCGTGCCGGCATCGTGAATTGACTGCCGCGAGCATTGCGGCACTCAAGCGATGGACGTTCGAGCCGCAGATGCAGGGCGACATTCCTGTCGATGGTGAGCTGACCGTCCGCATCCACTTCCATACGAAGTGACCTGGCGCTGAACCGTGTCCGCATTGCGACCGCCGTCGGTTGACGAACGATGGTCGACGCTATATGGTCAGCCCCATGAGCGCGGATACCTCCCTGACACGTGCGATCAATGCATTGGCCGGCCAGTCGTCCATGATGGACTGGCTGTTTCTATTTGTGTCGGAACCGGACGTGCTATGGATTCCAGGTATCTGCCTTGGAATGTATTGGCTTTGGGTCTCCCAGCGGGAAGCGCTCATCGGAGCGGCGACTCTCGCTGCCTCGATCGGGCTGTTTGATGCTCTCGGAGCGCAGATCAAACGTCTTGTGGCCCGGCCGCGGCCCTGCAGGATTATGTCGGATCTGCACCAGCTGCAGGCCTGCGGTGGAGCCTTCAGTTTCCCTTCTAACCATGCCATCAATACGGCGGCGGCGGCGGCTTTTTTACAGGTGCTGTACCCTCGATCAGGATGGTTCAGTTGGCCGATCGTCGCGCTTGTCGGCTTTGCCCGCGTCTATATCGGCGCGCATTATGTGACGGACGTGCTAGGGGGATGGATGATCGGCGGATTGTGCGGCGGGGGCGTCGCCTGGCTTCTGTTGCAATGGCCTCAGTTCCGTCAGCGAGTACTATCGCCGATACCGTCGACGCAAGCCGACAGCTCTGCGCCGTAACGGTCCACGTCGTATCCCCGACCGATCAGAACGATGGCTTTCTCGGGTTCGTCGAGCAGCATGACCGGTGTGAGGGTGGGCTCGCTGGGTGGGGCATATTGAAATTCCTGCAGCGCCGCTTCGTTTGCAAAACGGACGAAGCCCTTCGCCCGTTCGACTTCCTTGGGCATCATCTTCATCCAGGCCAGGAAACGCGCGCGGTTGAGCGGCGCGCTCAATCGGATGGTCGTGGCGATCGGATGATAGCGGGCGCGAGCTGCCGTCTGCGGCTCTCCGAAGTGCACGTTGGTCGGTGCTTCGTGCCGCTGCCCAACCTGAGACCGCAAGAGCGCGTCGACATCGATCCGTCCATGACTCGTCTCCCACAGCCGCGCGTCGGGATTGCGGGTCACGATCGAGGCCTTGAATGCCTCCCACAGGCCGGGCACATACAGGTCCCGCTTGTTCAAAATCAGCTCGTCCGCGCAGCGAATCGCCTGCTCGGTGACGAACACCGTCGAATGACTCTGCGCGCCGGCGATCGGGTGGAGGAGCGCGATGACCCGTTCCAGCTTGGCCAATCGGGCGGTATAAAGGTCCGTGACGCCGTCGATGACCTCCGCGGGGTCTGCCAAGCCTGAACATTCCAATACGATCAGATCCGAGCCATAGTCGCGCACGAGTTGGGCGATCCCCCACGAGAGATCCTCTTTGGTGTCGCAGCAGACGCATCCACCCGCCAGATTCATCACCTGTTCAGCAAGCGTGCCAACGCGCGGTCCGTCGATGCTGATTTCTCCCGCCTCGTTCATGAGCACTCCCGTGCGCAGGCCGCGCTGGTGCCAATATTCGAGCAGTCGCATGAGGACGGTGGTTTTGCCGGCCCCCAGCGATCCGCACAGCATATAGAAGGGAACGGCAGCGTCAGCCATAGGACGCGCTAGTGATGGGCGTGAAGTTGATCGGATGGGTATTGACCGGCCAACATTGTGAGGTCGCAATGCACCGTGTCCTTATGCGCGCAATGCGTCTCCAACTGGACGGTGATGTGGGTGATGCCGAAATTTGCGGCGATACGCCCTCGGATATCTTTAAGCAACTCATTGGCGAGGACGCCGTTGTCCTCAACCACGAGCACGTGACAGGTCAGCATCACCAATCGCGGCTCGATCGCCCAGACGTGCAGATCGTGAACGTTGTCCACGCCAGGAATGGCTTCGATCGCGGCCGCAATGTGTGAAGCGCTGACGCCCGGCGGCGTGGATTCGAGCAGGATTTCTAAGGATTCACGGAAGATCGGCCAGGCACCCCTGAGGATCGCCGCCACCAGCAGGAAACTGACGAGGGGGTCGAGAATCGTCCAGCCGGTCAACACGATCGCCCCTCCGCTCAGGATCACGCCGAACGACACCCACGCGTCGGCCAGCATGTGCCAAAACGCGCTCCGGATATTGAGGTCGTCTTTGGCGCCATGCTGCAGCAGCAGGGCAATGCCCAGATTGGCGGCGAAACTCAGACCGGCGATGGCCATGACCCAGCCGCCATCGACTGGAACCGGCTGGAGGAGACGTTTCACGCCGACGATCGAGATGCCGAGCGCGGTGAAGAGCAGCACGAACGAACTCAGTAAGGCCGTGATGATGCCGGCTCGATGATAGCCGAACGTCTTCGCTTCTGTGGCCGGACGCGCCGTCAAGACATGCGCATACAGGGCGGCAAACAGGGCGCCTTGGTCGATGAGATTGTGGCCGGCGTCGCCGATCAATCCAACGCTGTTGAGCACCAGGCCTCCGATGAACTCTGCGCCAATGACGACGGCATTCAACCCCAGAGCGAGGTGCAGACGCGAACGGAGATCGGTGTAAGTGGCGCATCCGGTCATGCATCTAGTGTCGCATGTGCGGCGTGCAGCGGCAAGTTCTGCCGGAACGAGGACATTAGAGCCGTCATCGCCGTCATCGAGCGAGGAGATGGCTGGGAAAGGCCAGCGTGGCGGGCGTCATGATTCGTATTTCTCTGGACCCTCGCGAGGCTCTTGTTAGAATGCGGACACGCGATCTCCCAGCATCGTTCAACGTCACGCTCCGCTCCTCAGGCGACATGACTTGGCTTGCCGCGCTTCTTCGGACCGAAGGCGACCCTCTCAGACAGGCGTTCTTTCTCACCGCATTGCTGGCGGTACTCAGCAAACTGGCGTTCGCGATACTGGTGCTCAGCCACAATCCTGAGGCGGTCTTTGAGAGCTCTGATTCCCACGAATATCACCAGCTCGCACTGAATATCCTCCGATATGGCAGTTTTTCCCAGTCCGTAAGTCCTCCGCTGGAACCGGAGATGATCAGGACTCCGGCCTATCCTGTCCTTCTCACGGGCATGTACCGCATGGTGGGCATCCGCCCGAACACCGTCGTCGTGGTCCAGATCGCGTTGAGCCTCGTAACCATGCTTGCGGGATGTCGGATTGCCGCGCTGCTCTTCGGTCAGAGAGCCGGGCTTCTTACGGGGATCTTCCTACTGCTCGACCCTGTCTCTCTCTATTACTCTCAAGTCATGCTGACGGAGACCTTATTCGCCACCACCCTAACGCTCTCACTCCTGAGCGTTGCGTACGCGTTACGAAATCCGTCGCTCCGATATCCCTGTTGGGCGGGAACCAGCCTCGCCTTGGCGACCTATACCCGCCCGACCGGCTACTATCTTGGCATCGTGCTTCCTCTAGGGCTTCT
>JBKPKC010000312.1:0-5054 GCA_046765595.1 Nitrospirota bacterium | reverse complement strand
CTTCAGAGGTAGAGGAAAGGCTTACTGTCGCCGGCAACGAGGCGTTTACGTTGGCAGACCCAGAAATCGAAAATTTAGAGTTTAGTCGAGCGCTCGAACAGATTTGGCAGCTTGTACGTGCTGCCGACCAATATCTTGAATTCTACTCTCCCTGGACTCTGGCTAAAGATTCGACCAAGAGGAAGTTACTTGAATCGGTTCTTTATAGATCGGCTGATTCTCTTCGTCTTTTAGCTATAGCTATTTATCCTTTTATGCCAAGTACTGCGGAACACATAAGCCAACAGTTGGGAATAAACTTAGATTTCATGAACCCAGAGACGTTCAAAGGGAGGAAGTGGGGCAACCTTCGCTCTGGCACACAGATCAAAAAAGGTGCTGTTTTGTTCCCACGCATACAGATCCAATCCGGCACGTATTCACTTACTGGAAGTGAAGTAAAACTTTCAGTTTCACCAGGAGCCAAACCCGTGAGCGACACACCAACTCCGTCACAATCCCCTGTGCCGATCGCAACGGCTACCGGTCAAGTTTCAGCGCCCCAGGCTTCAGCGCCGCCGCAAATCACCATCGACGAGTTCCAGAAAATTCAGCTCAAGACCGCCAAAGTGCTCAGCGCGGAACGGGTACCGAAATCCGAGAAGCTCTTAAAGCTTCAGGTCTCGCTCGGCGCCGAACAGCGTCAAATCGTCGCCGGGATCGGCAAACGGTATGAACCCGAAGCGCTGATCGGAAAGACCATCGTGATTGTGGCAAATCTGAAACCCGCTAAACTGATGGGTATTGAATCCCAAGGAATGGTTCTCGCTGCCGGGGACAGCGAAGTCCGGGGGGTAGCTACGTTTCTCGAAGACGTCGAGCCCGGCACCAAGGTCAAATGAACCGGCTGGCTGCCATAGCCTGTTCGTCGCTAGTGGCAATTCTCCCTGCGCTGCCTTGCTCCGCCATTCCGGCGGAGGATGAGCCGCCGCCCGATCCGCATCTCAACGATCCCAAGCCGACGACCGTTCTTGTCCGCGTGGTAGCCCATGGCGCGATGGTGCTCGGCCGCGACGTCGGTGGCGCCCGAGTCACGATCACGGATCTGGAAACGAAACAGGTACTCGCCACGGGCATTCAACAGGGCGACGCCGGCGATCAAAATCAAATCATGCGGACGCCCCATTTGATGGAGGAACCGGTCTACAGCGCCCGTCCCGCGGCCGCGTTCACCACCACGCTGGTGCTGCAACGCCCTACCCTCGTGGAAGTGGCCGCCGAAGGACCGCTTGCCTATCCGGATTCGATGCGGCGAACCGCGAAGACCGTTCTGCTGATTCCCGGACAGGATCTCACCGGCGACGGCATCGTGCTCCATCTCAATGGCTATATTGTTCAAATCGAACACCCGAAGGCGGGCGAGTCTCTCATCGCGAAGCATGATGTGGCCTTGAAGGCGTCTGTTCGAACGTTGTCCGGCACATCGGTTCGGCCCCACGGAGATTGGGATTCACGGAAGATTCGGATCTATGGCGAACTCCTCATCGGCGAGCGGATTGTCGAGCGCTTGCAGCTCTTCTATTCCAACGAGACCGGCACCTTCGATTCGCCATTTTTCGTGCCTCTGGACAAAGAAGCCCCTGCCGGAATCACGCTGCGCGTCGTCGTCGGCGACTCGGCAGCGGGGAATTTCTCCCTCGGGGAAGCCCATTATCCCGTGCTTTCGGAGCGCCTTCGGCGCACCGGCCCGTAACTTCTCGCTCTCGGGCTGAAAAGGCGTTGATTTCTCCTCGTCGAGAACCCCGTTTTCCTTGACATTTCCAGACCTTCACGAAATCCTGACCCAGCATTACAAAAGCAGACCTCGACAAGCATCGCGCCCCGTCTCGTGCTTTGGAAGGAGTCGTTCTTCGAGTGAAACTTTCCATCATTATACCGGCCTACAACGAGGAACAGACTATCGCCGCGGTGATCCAGCGGGTCGAATCCGTGGCGCTCGCGGGCATCAAGACCGAGGTCATCGTCATCGATGACGCCTCGACTGATCGAACCGCCGAGGTCCTCAGGAGCGTGCCCAACATCCGCACTATTCGTCACTCGAGGAATGCCGGCAAGGGAGCCGCGCTCACCACCGGCATCCACGCCGCCACCGGTGATGTCGTGCTCTTCCAGGACGCGGACCTTGAATATGCTCCCGAAGATTATGCCGTGGTCCTTCAACCATTGATTGAAGGCCGCTGCGATGCCGTCATGGGCTCACGATTTCTTCGTGAACGGCCGGTCTTCTGGGGATCGCACAAATCACCGTACCTCAACCACTACATCGGCAATCTGCTCATCATTTGGGTCACGAATGTGCTGTATGGGAAGCGATTTACCGATTATGAAGGATGCTACAAGGCGTTTCGCCGCACCGTCCTGCTCGACACGCCGGTCGAGTCGACGGGATTTGAGTTCGACAACGAGTTGATCTGCAAGGTGATGCGAAGAGGTATCCGTATCGTCGAAGTGCCCATCCAATATCATCCGCGCACCTACGCGCAGGGGAAAAAAATCACCTGGCGTCACGGCCTTGTAATGCTGTGGACCATCGTGAAGTGGCGTTTTCTTCCTCTTCCCGCATCCCAAGCCGTCATCGACCGCAGTATGGCCGCCTGATCGGTCGGAGCACCGATGATTCGCAACATTTGCCTTATCATCCCACCGTCATTGTTTCTGCTGGACGAACGGGTCTTCATGTCGCTGGGAATTTTGAAAGTGGCCGCGGTCTTGGAGCAAGAGGGCGTCGCGGTCGAACTCTTGGATTTGTCAGGGGTCACAAATTACGAAGAAGCACTCGCCGCACACCTCCAGCGAAGTCGGGCCGAATGTTTCGGCATGACGGCGACTACCCCGCAAATGCCTGCCGCAACGACGATCCATGCCACGATCCGGCGTCTCCGGCCTTCGGCACGAATTATTCTGGGCGGCCCGCATGTCACACTCGTCCATGCCGCTGCGAAACAGGAACGAAAACGCAGCGTGCTCGGTCGGGCCTCCAGAGCGGTCAAGCAGCTCACTGCCATGTTCGATGTCGTCGTGACGGGCGACGGCGAAGTCGCCATTTTCGAAGCGCTCACGCCCTCCCCTCCGCGCATCGTGGACGGCGACGACGCCAAGTCCCCATACTTTCTGAGCAATGTTTCACTCGAGCAGTTGCCGTTTCCGGCGCGCCATCTGATTGACGTCTCCACGTACCGCTACAGCATCGACGGAACCAGAGCTCTATCCATGATCGCTCAGCTCGGTTGTCCGTTCGGGTGCGGATTTTGCGGGGGCAGGATGAGTCCGTTTCTTCGTCGGGTCCGCACGCGTTCTTCTGAACACATCGTGCGTGAAATGGTGCACCTGTACCATACGTACGGAGTGACAGGCTTTATGCTGTACGACGATGAACTTAACGTCAACCCCAAGATCACGTCGCTGATGAGCCTCATCGCGAATACTCAGCAGCAACTCGGCGTCGAATTTCGGCTTCGCGGATTCATCAAGGCGGAGCTTTTTACCGATGAACAAGCCGCGGCCATGTATGAGGCCGGCTTTCGATGGATCCTGGTGGGGTTCGAATCAGGCCACTCTCGGATATTGGAAAATATCCAAAAGAAGGCGAGCCGAGATGACAACTCGCGGTGCATGGAGATCGCACGAAAGTACGGTTTGAAAGTGAAGGCTTTGATGTCGCTCGGCCATCCCGGCGAATCCGAGGAAACGATCGGAGCAACCCGTGACTGGCTGATCGACGTGAGGCCGGATGATTTCGATGCGACCGTCATCACGACGTATCCGGGCACGCCCTATTTCGACGAAGCCGTTGAAACTTCCGCCGGCGTTTGGACCTATTCCTGCCCGACGTCACGGGACAGGCTGCACAGCGTTGAAGTGGACTACCGGTACGTCGCCGAATATTACAAAGGGGCTCCCGGGAACTACACCGCCTTCGTCTACACGGACCACCTCACAAGCGAGCACCTCGTCCGCCTGCGGGACCGTCTCGAGGCAGACGTCCGCGCGGCACTGTCCCTTTCGTTCAACCCTGCCGACCCGGGCCTTCGCTACGAACATTCCATGGGGCAGGGGGCACTTCCGCCGTATATCTTAAGGACCTCGACCCCGACGGCCGCACGCAAAGGAACCCGCGCTCTCCGAATCCTTCCTTCCCCGTAGTGTCCGCTTCACGAGTGTCGCCGCGCGGCAAGCCGGACATCTGGGCGGGCACGCAGTGCCACCATCCCGCCACCTTCACGCTCCCCAGACTTGCGCTCGGCACGACACAGGTAACCGCCTGCCGCCAAGACACAGAAAATGGGCATGACCGGCATGCGAAAACGGCTGTACGCTTCCGGTCCGCTGCTGACGAGGATCACATAGGCGGCGGTCAGCACCAAGAGAGCAATGTCCGACTTCCAAAATTCCTTGTGTTTGAGCAGAGTCCAGATCCCCGTATACAACACGCCGAGGAACAAGAGGCCATACGCCCAAGAAGCCAGGGCTGTGACCCAATCCCGCAAAGGGAAACGCGCGAAATCCTGTCGGAGGAAGGCTTCGCGAAGTGCCACATTATTGGAGCCGAACAAGTGGGCGAGGTTCGACGGTCCGAAGAGATTGGCCGCCGTCCCCTGCAACGTCGTCCGGATGAGAAGGACCGGATGCGCGGCGACGATCGCTCGGGCGAATCTGCCCTGACTTTCGATCAGCGCGGCCGGCGAGGACCGAGCGAAGTCCGAAGGCAAGGAAGCTGCGTGTTGCTCCGCCAGCCGCTGCTGCGCGTCGCAAAGAGTCAGTCCATCCCGCATGGCGACAATGCCTGCCGCCTTCGCGATGAGGAGATACTGGTTCTTGGCTTGGCTGAATTCCGCAGAGCCGGTGAAGACATAGTTACGGATCTGCCATCCCGCTATCGGCACTGCAAACATCAGCCACATGAGCACAGCCGACGCGAGCGCCTGCCGCCATCCCCTGGACCGCCAAAGCGCCAGGAGAAGCCCTAGAGCTGTCTCTTATACACATCTGACGCTGCCGACGATCTGCTTCAAGTG
>JBKPKC010000311.1:0-3952 GCA_046765595.1 Nitrospirota bacterium | reverse complement strand
CGTCAAGATCAATAACGCGAAGCCTGGTCGCCGGGATTCTGCACTATGCGCTTGAGCCTTGGGCTGGAACCAGTGTAAATTGACAGCTCTTGCGCTCACGCCGGCGTAGCTCAGTTGGTAGAGCAGCGGTTTCGTAAACCGCAGGTCACTCCTAGTCTGTACCACCTCTAAATCGACTGTTTCTTTACTTAACGCATCTCGCAAATAAACCTGAAGGTCAAACCGGCGAAAGTCATAGGGGGCTGAGCCAAATCCTCTATCGCCATGGCTCACCGTCGGCTGCACACGTGCAATCGGGATCATCGAAGGGCTCGGGCCGTGTACCCAAGGTCAGTGGTGTCGGAATAATCATCGGACCGACAGGAATAAACAGTTAGGACGAGATTAGGCAGCGCTTAAAAGCTCCTAGGAGGCCCAAAGTCCTTAGAGGCGAGTCATGAAGGGATGGTCTAAATTGAACTATTGAAAGTGAAGGGGATTCACTCTTACACTGGGTACGACACCATGCCAGGTCAAGCTCATCACCATTACTCTTCAAGTCCCTCCCAGTCTGATCCTCCGGCTGCTTCAACGTATTAGTACGTCCGCTCTCACCCTGGGCCTTGTCAGGCGACCAGAGCGACACCTTGTTTTTTGTTGGCCAGATATAGGAGGCCGCGTGCTGAAGTTCATTCCACCTCAAGCGATACTACTCTTACGTCGTATTCAAAGCTCAGACATGCGAGAACTTGTAAGAGCTGCAGCGCCTCTCCCAATTAACTCCCTTATTTTTATAGGCAATGAGTCGACTCATTGTCCACACGGTCTGCCAGCGCCTTTTTCTATAAAATCGTTTTCTATAAGACAATTGTCAGGCCTGGATCACATCGATCAACGGCTTACACCACACAGGTTGGCATACGTTGTATTCTCCTTTGGCAAAATTGTTCACGAGAGTTGGGTATGCTTTGATGCGCCCTTACCTTCGCAATATGGCTTTGATTTTCGTATACCAGTAGTTGATAGGTCTATTACTCAAGACGAGTATAAGGGGAAGGGTCTCTTTCCTTATACATTGACCTATATCCTCCGTGACCTGAAGAAACGCCGCATCGGTAACAGTGCCTACGTTCTTGTTTCTCCCACTAATAACGCCTCCATTCGGGGTATACAGAAAGCTGGCTTTCAGTTCCTCGCCCACTTGAAAGGCACGAGAGTATTAGGGCTCTTTATCATCAACAAGTCTATCGAAAGAGCCTCACAGCTTTTTGGTCCCCAAGACATAAATCTCTTGCAGCCGCCAATCGCCTCGTAAAACTAAAGAGTCATCTCAAAATGAGAGTCAACGCGCATAACGCCCGTAGAGGTCAAGGCCGATACATGCGCCTTCGCCCGGGTCGGAATTATGTTAGGCCTGGATTAGCCCGCTTAAAAGCTGCTTAACAAGGCGAGTCTTCAGGTCGAGATTCACAGCGACTACTGTTGCAGAGAAAACGATCAAATAAAAGCGGCCAGTCCCTTGTGAGGACTGGCCCCTTTGCGGTCTCATACAGTGTGTTTAGGCTACTTTCCGTCTCCAAAAGTCCCATAGCAAGGGTAAACGGGGAAGACGTAAGGAGGCTACCTTTGCTCAAGAGAAAAGAGAAGCTGAAACGTATACTCCCGTCTCGTTCTGCTTATATGCTGTATGTGGACCATGCCCGAGCGGCTGGTGGGAAACTCTACGAGCTAGCTTGCCAACTAGACTTGGAGGGGACTGTCGCCAAGCGGGCAAACAGCCCTTATGAGGACTCACGGACCAGCGCTTCTCGGAGATCCTGTCTTCGGATTTTCGTTCGGCTGACCAAACGGTTAGCCCATTCCCCTGCGGAGGACCATCTAATAAGTACCTTCAGGTCCGAGAGCCTCTAAATTGCCTAGGGGCGTCTGCCTCTTTTGAATATGTCAGTCAAAGGCCTATGCTGCGCAGTCTTTCTTACCCTACACGGAGTATCACCATGGAGAGCACGGCACTTGTTACGGCAGCGTCGGTGGGGACAGCAGAGACTAATTTTCATGAACCAGCATTAAGCATCGCGGCACGGCTAGAAGCCCAGCGGTTCGACGTTGAGCAGACTCAACAGCACATTGAATACCCCAATGGACTCTGTTTTCGTTTACAAATTAATCCAAATCAGGTTGTATTTTCTGTAAATTCGCATCTCAGCTCACTATGGACCTGTTCGGCGACATCGTACACCCTCCTATTACTGATCGTTTTAGCGTGTGTGTGCATAGCCTTACCGATATGGCCGTTCAGCGTTACGTGGGGAATCCTTCCTAGCGTCGTTGGCGGCGTAATCTTGATGATACTTTGGACGGTGCGGGCAGTCGTTTCCTTGGTTGCCGGCTAAGATTCCACGAAGACCCTCATTTCGTTATTTCATTTATTTCGTACTGCTAGAATGGGCCCTCACCCAGGGAGGTCCCATGGACGACAAGACACTGACGGCTCATTCCACCACACTCGCGCTCTTCCAGATCCAACTGAACGCCCTGATGCTCTTAGTGGACCGCCATGTCGCAGCTGGTACCGTTCGCGCGGACTTTCAGCAACTAGTCAGTGAAGGCGTGGCAAGTGTCGGGCTGGAGACGATGAAAGAGATTAAGAACCGGATTTGGGAAGGGATCATCCAGCAAGAGATGGGCTAGCGGTGAGAGCCGGCTTACACCGCCGGCATTGATGAACCCATTCTGTCAGGCTTAGGGGAATGCAGATTCTTTTGCTTTCGAGACATCGTTTTCCTTGACGCCTATCGCGACGGCGATTGCCTTCGCCTGCTCTAGATGATCCCTTATGAGTGGCAGATTGTCCGCCGTCCACTGCTCGACCTGGGGATCTGTTAAGGTCTTTGCGGCTTGCTCCAACTCAGCCAAGTCCCTCATGTGATCTCCGACCAAGAAAGAGATATAGGCGATATCGAAATCTTTCCCTGATAGTTGAGAGAGCTTCTGCTGGATCTGTTGGTGCTGCATGCTCAAGTGGGTAGGCAACGGCCTTCCCGCCTGACTTGAAAGCTTGCCTGCTTCCTCACCGGCTTTCTGATGGTCTTGAACCATGCGTGCACCGTACTGCTTAACCTGATCATGTGATGCCTTCTGTAGGGCTAATTGTCCGAGAGCCACCTCCGCGTAATGCCCTTCGGCGGCCTTTTGCAAGAATGACTGTCCTATCTCGCTCACGGGTTGTCGCTCGGTGCTATGAGCAAGGATGCCTGGAACGACACCAGAAATACATGTGATTACTCCGATTAAGAGGAAACGAATCATAAACCCCTCCCTCACGAAAATCGCAGCCATAGGTCCCATCTTCCATGATGAGGGACGAATATCCAGGTTGGCACTCGGCGCACCTCTAGGAAACTGAACATCGCCAATACCACCAAATTGCAGACTCTTCTTGAGGTGGGTTATGCTGAACGAGCTAGACGCTTTTCTTGCGACTTCAACCGCTCGGCTTGTTGCGCTACTGAAGGATCAGGAGCGCCTACTCGAAGTCATCCGGAAGGAAAAGCCTGAGTTGGTTCGCAGCGATCCGCCCGCGCCTTCGACCTTGCCACCGGCCATCCAATCTCGGTAGTGGCGGGCGAATCGTGGAGGATTTTGCCATTGACCTCCGGCTAGCCTCCACTATTTTCGCCCCCGCTTCCTCAGGTCTTTGTCCACGGCTCGCTGCTGCACATCCGTCACGATCTCGCCGCCGTCGCCGGCGATTTCGAAGCATGGGAGGTCCGTCTTTCCAAAGATGCAACCGGTACAGGGGCGGGTGTCTGCTGTCCTTCTTCTCGTGATATCGAACCGTACACATCCAGTCGCCAGCCGGTGAGGTTCCAACGGTCTGGAATGTGGCCAGCGTTCCGAGAGGGGCGTTGGCAGTGTGGGAGTTGATGAGTCGAAGCACGAGGCCGGGGTGGATAAGGTCATGAGTCAAGAT
>JBKPKC010000310.1:0-2659 GCA_046765595.1 Nitrospirota bacterium | reverse complement strand
GTACTGACGGCCATCAGCACCGTCCGTCGATCCCGAGGGTCGAGGACGACGTGGTGGACGATGTGGCCGAGAAACATCGGCGCGGACAGTTTCCATGTCCGCCGGGACGCGTCGCTGCGCAGGGTGAACGCGCCTTTGCGTGTGCCGATCAAGAGAGTCACCGCTCCCCTCGTCGGGGCTGCTGTCTCGGTGAGCACTGCTGTTCGAGCCATGTGGATTCCTCCTCAAGCGTGGCGGAGTCGCTCAGCGCCGTCGTCGCTTGGATTTGCTCTTGGCACGTTTCGGTGTGTTCTTTTTTCTCGGCGATTCTGCGTCCATTTTCGGTTGCCAGAGTCCGAACGTTGCGCCGGTTGGATCGTTGATGACGCTCAGCCAGCCGTATTGCCCCGCGACCATCACCTCACGGTGAATGGTCGCGCCGAGGCTTCGTGCTTTCTCGGTCACGGCGGTGATGTCGTCTGTCACGATGTATGGGATCCAGAACGATTCCATTCCTGCTTTCGGACTTTTCATCATGCCTCCGGTCGGAGACACGTGTTCGTTGAACAGTGAGTAGGGCATGTCGGGCAGGTCCCGCACTTTCCAACCGAAGAGCTTCTGATAGAAGTCTTTGGCTTTGTCGAGGTCTTGGGTGATGAGCTCAATGTGCCCGAAGTTGGCCGCCATGGTGGTCCTCCCTGGATGCTGCCGCCGGTTACTTGAGGGTCTGCAACGTTTCGCGCAATTCTTTCAATTCCGCGATCGAGAGCTCCAAGTGCTGATCGCGCTGCGGCTGCTCATCTTTGAATTTCCAGAGGCGCCAGAAAATGGCGACCAATTCCTTGTTATGGGTCACTGCCAGATCGTAGGCCGGCGTCTTTTCCTGTTCCTTGGTGACGTCGGAGTAGGAATTGAGCAGGGCATGCAACTGGTTGTGATAATCGTCGAGCGCAGCGTCTTTGCCTTTCCCGCCCTTCGCTTTGGCCGCGGTCGCTTCCATCATCGTCGTCAGATTGATCATGGTGTCCACGCCGGTGGCTCCTTTGGCCTGGGCAGCGTAATCATCCGCACGCGGATAGAAGAAGTAGCTGCAGCCGCCGCTGAAGGCCAACAGCATGGCCATCAGTAGGACGTTCATTGTGCGCCTCATCGGTCCCTCCCTGTGCGTTAGCGCGGGGGCGTAGTCAAGCACGATCGCAAGCGGATGGTCAATGCTCGCGGGCGATCACGGCTTCCCGCCCCATGGCGCGCCCGGTCACTGCTTTCTGGTATAGACGATCTCCATCATCTTTGTTTCTTTATCGCCCTTGTGCGCTCCGTACATGTCGAACCGCTGGTTGTTGTCGTCCACGATCTTCCAGACGGCACGATGCGTCATCTTGCCCCCGTTCGGCTCCGGGTGCGAGCCATGGAGCGTGATCGTCTTCCCATCGGCGCTCGCCGTTCCTTCCATGATAAAGAAGCCGGTGGCCATCGAATCCATCCAGACCGTCCGGTATTTTTTCGTCATGTTGTCGTAGGCATCGATGCCGATCCCAGAAAATGGTTGGCCCATCATCTGGCCGTTGTATTCCTGGTAGAGGAAGCGCCCATCGAGCAGCATCTTCATTTCGGCCGTGCCGGTGGCTTCAGTCGGCGGCTTCCCCGGTTCCATCCATTCCTTGGTCGTGGTGGTCCAACTGCCCGCCAGCGATGCAAACAACTTGTGCGGCTCGCCAGGCATGGCCATCTTCTTCCAGAGCTCCATCATCGCCTGTTGATCCATCTGTTTGTCGTGCCTTTTGTCTTTCGCCGGCACCGCGGATACCGAGAGAATGAAACAGAGACAAGTGAGCGCACCGATTGTCAACCGCATGATGACCTCCTTCAGGCTATGGGCTGCCGTCTGGGGCAGCCGGGTTGTCGCACGAAAGCAAATTCCCTGGTGGGAGAAGCTATGGAGCCGCATGAATCATCCAAGACACTCCAAAGCGATCGGTCACCATGCCGAACCGGGGCGAAAAAAACGTCTTCATTAATGGTTGGTTCACTTGCCCGCCCTCAGCCAATGCGTTGAACCGCCGGTCGGCCTCGGCTTCGCTCTTCACGGTGAGTGAGAGGGCGAACCCTTGGTACGCCTGCGACCCCTGGCATTGTCCGTCTGATGCCATGATCGTCTGATCGCCGATTTGCAAGGTCATGTGCATGACCTTATTGGAGTCAGCGGAGCCGCAGAGACTCTGATCCGGACTATCCTTGAAACGGAGGAGCCTGCCGACTTTTGCGCCGACTGCTCCCTCGTAGAACCGAGCCGCTTCCTCACAACGGCCTTCAAAGAACAGATAGGGCTGTAATTGCATCACGGCCTCCTTCTTCCCGCACAGCGAGTGTGCGCTACGGTGTGTTCGCAGCCTGTGCCCGAACCCGCTCTTCCTGTGCCCGAAGCTCCGGAGTAAATTCTCCGCCGAAATCTTCGGCTTCGAATACTTGGCGAATTTCGATTTCGCTCTCTCCATTGTGCGGATTCGGACAGCGTTTGACCCATTCGATCGCTTCTTCTTTCGACTTGACCTTCCACAGCCAGAAGCCGGCGATCAGGTCCTTCGTTTCCGTGAACGGCCCGTCGACGACCGTGCGTTTGGTGCCGGAAAACTTGACGCGCGCCCCTTTCGACGTGGGTTGTAAACCGTCGGCGGCCAGC
>JBKPKC010000309.1:0-7146 GCA_046765595.1 Nitrospirota bacterium | reverse complement strand
CCTCTTTGCCATGGTCGGGATCATTGTCGTCTTTGCACTGTTCATGACGGCGGTGCTCAGGTGGTTGTTTCTGACCGATGTGGAGAGGGCGGGAGCGACGACGGTGTATGAGCCGTCGACGGCATACCGGTTCCGGAAGGCAGCCTAACTTCTTCTCGAGGTATCGATTTCAGCGTGGCGAACGCCGTGGACGGCCCGTTGGATCGCGCCATGAAGCTGGTCGACGGCGGCTTCCTTCGTCAAGAGCATTGAGGCGCCGGCTGTCCGCATGGCGTCGTGATTGTCCACCGACGCATTGACGGACATGCCGATGACCACGATGTCCGGATGCCTAGTCTTGATTTTTGCCGTCGCTTCGATGCCGTTCATACAGGGCATGTTGATATCCATGACGACCGCCGAGGGCCTGAGCTGCTCAGTGAGGTCCACCGCTTCTTGGCCGTTGGACGCTTCGCCGATCACGTTGACGTTGGGAAACGCCTCGAGCACCGAACGCAGCCCTTGCCGGACCATTGCATGATCGTCGGCGATCAGGACCCGGCAGGGGCCAGACAGCCGGCTCTCACGTGAATGAACCGGGGGCTCGCGGTGCGAAGTCCTCGGAGCGGATTCTAGAGTTCGCTGTGCCGTCAGCGAGCGCGGCAGAACGAGGGTTGCCCTCGTGCCTTCTCCAGGCGCGGAATGCAGTTCCAAACGGCCGCCCAGCGCGTTCATGCGTTCACGGATACTGAACAATCCGAACTTCGAGGACATGGGGGACGGCTGCTGCGTCGCCATCGCCAGCAAATCGAACCCGACTCCCTGGTCTTTCACGACAATGCGCAGGGCTCCCTCCCGCTCCTCCACGACCACGGAAGCCTGTTTGGCGACGGCGTGCTTGACCGCGTTGATGAGCAGCTCCCGCACGGATTGAAACACGAGAACAGCCTGGTCTTCCGGCAGTCGCAAATCTTCTCTCGAGTCGATCCGCACGTCGACCTGTAACTGGTAGCGCTGCATCTGTTCGCCGAGCCACCGAAGCGCGGCGAAGAGACCGAATTCATGCAGCACCGGCGGGCTGAGTTCCGCCACAAGATTTCTCGTATAAGTGAGCGCGTCGTTGACGACGTCTTCCGCCTGTTTGATCATCTCAACCGATCGAAAGACCGGCCCTTGCTTCGCTTGGCCCAGCTTCAAACGGACGAGCACCAGCATTTGCGCCAAATGGTCGTGGAGTTCGACGGCAATCCGCTTTCGCTCCCGCTGCTCCGCGAGATTCAGCTCCGTCGCCAAGGCCCGCAGCTGACCCTGCGAGGACACCAGCTCGCGCGTGCGCTCGGACACCTGCCGTTCGAGTTCCTCGGCAAACTGCTCCAGGCGGGCCTGGGACGCCTTGCTGTCCGTAATGTCGTAATTGACTCCCACCATCCGCGCCGGCCGGCCGGAACGGTCAGGCACGAGCACGGCATGTCCGGCAATCCAGCGTACGGCGCCGTCCCGGCCGACAATGCGAAATTCTTCCGAAAATTGCCCGGTGCTGCTCGCCGCCTCCGTCGCACGCTTCATTCGATCCACGTCCGAGGAATGCACCAGCAGATAGAACTGCTCTACCGTCCTTGGCGCCGTCTGGGCGGATCGCCCGAAGATCTCGGCCTGCCTCGCATCCCAGACGATGGCGCCGCTTCGCAAATCCATTTCCCAAGCCCCCATGTGCGCCGCGGCCATTGCCAGCCGCAGCCGCTCGGCGCTCTCACGAAGCGCCGCCTCCGTCTGCTTGCGCTCGGTGATGTCGTTGAACAGCACGGCAACCTTCCGTTCGGCCGGCTCGCCGATCCGCCAGGCATAGACGTCGTAATGGCGGCCCAGATGCGCCGCCTCTCGCTCAAACCGCATGGGTTCGCCCGTCTTCACGATCTTGCCGTAGGCCTGAAACCAGTGGTCTTCGTGCAGCGGCACCATCTCGAGCACACGCCGCCCGACGGCCCCCGCGAGCCCCGTCTGTCGCTCAAAGCACGGATTAATGGACAGAAACCGATAATCCACCGGCCGATCCTGTTCGTCGAACAACACCTCGATCGTGCAAAATCCCTGATCAATGGACTCGAACAGTAACCGGTATTTCTCTTCCGAGGCACGCAGTTCCGCATGCACGATCCGCTGCTCTTCGAGCAAATCACGGACTTGATATTGGCGCCGGCGGGACCGCAGGGCAACTTCAATCGAACGCAGCAAGGTGGCCTCGCCGATCGGCCGCTCGAGCAGGGTGAGACTGCCGGCGGCTTCTGCCGCGAGATCCAGCAGCCGGGCCAGCCGGGATTCTCCGCCGCGCGTCAGCACGATCAGCGGCAACTCCGCCCAGGGCAGCTGCGCGTTGAGCGCATGGAGGAGGTCGGACATGCGCGGCATTTCCAGCGCTTCCTCCGTGACCAGCAGCCCGCCGGCGCCTCCGGTCAAATGACCGAACGCTTCGGCAACGCTCTTGCACACCACGGCGGTGATGCCGTTCCGTTCGAGCAACCTCGCCATCGCGGCGGCGTCTTGTCCGATCGGTGCAAGGATCAGGATGCGCTCCTCAGGATTATTAGCCATTCCCAGAGCGCTCCATCATCTGTTCCATGCCGCCATGAAAGACCGGCGCGCCCGAGAGGACGCCATGGAATTGCTTCAGCGGCTGGCCGATGCGCAAGCCCTTGCCGGATTCCAGTTGGAGTTCACGAATCGTTTTCTCATGACGGCCGCTCCGCTTCTTGATCACAGAGAGCGCCTGCCTGACGGCACCCGCGGCTTCGAAAAAGCGCACGCTCACGACGGTATCGGCGAGGTAGCTCAGGTCGACCGGAGCCTCAGAGTGCCCGACGAGCCCATGCAGCGCGAGAATAAAGATCGTTACGACACCCTGCTGGTTCAGATAGGCCGACAGCTCGTGCAGCTGGTTGGCGAGATACTGTTCCCCCGGCATCGCATTCATATAGCCATTGAGACTGTCGATCACGATCAACTTGCAGCCATCTTCCACGCTCCGCTTGATGTGCACGGCAAATTCGCCTGGAGAAAGTTCGGCAGGATCCACTTGCTGGATGGTGATGACGCCGCTGTCCACATGCTTGGCAAGGTCCAAGCCCAGGGCCGCGGCACGGGCAAGCACCAGGCCCCGGACCTCATCGAACGCGTAGATGATGCTGCGTTCCCCGCGGCTCGCCATCTGAGCGGCGTACTGCAGCGCCACCGTGGATTTACCCGTCCCGGCCGCCCCCATGATCAATGTCGTCGTCCCGCGGTCGAGGCCGCCGCCGAGCAAGTCGTCCAAATCCTTGTGCCCGCTCGCCACCGGCTCCCGCGTCAATTCGGTGCGATGGTCCGCCGCAACAATGCGCGGGAATACGCGCAAGCCGCCCTTCTCGATCGTGTAATCGTGGTAGCCTTCGCGGTAGCGGACGCCGCGCAGCTTCAGCACCCGCAGCCGCCGGCGGGACCGGCCATAATCAGGCGACAGTTGTTCCATCTCGATGACGCCATGCGTCAGACTCAACACATGGGGATCGCCGGACATGCGTTGGTTGTCCATCTTGTCATCCAAGAGCAGGACGGTGGTCTGGTACTCGGAGAGCTCTTGTTTGAGGTTCAAGAGCTGCCGCCGGTACCGTAGGGCCGTCTCGGCCAACAACCGGAATTCCGAAAGCGAATCAAAGACGATGCGCGCGGGCCGGGTCTTGCGAATTTCCTTCAATAAGAGATCGGTCACCTTCGTGAGCTCGAGTTCGGAGGGATGGAACACCGTCGTATGCGCTTCGGGTCGGACCAGGGCTTCAATGGCAGACAATTCGAACAAAGCGATCGGATCGAGCGACCATCCGTGCGACTGGGCGACTTTGAGCAACTCCTCCTTCGTTTCCGACAGCGTAATGTACAGCGTCTTCTCGCCGCGGCGGACGCCTTCGAAGAGAAACTGGAGGGCCAATGTGGTTTTGCCTGATCCAGGATCGCCCTGAATTAAATAAAAGCAGTTGGAAGGCAATCCCTCAACCAACACTTCATCAAGACCCTCGACGCCGGTGGCGCAAGTTCCTTGGTGATTGGCAGAGGAGACAGTCGCTTTTTTCATACGCGTTCACCCGCCTTTCTGGCTTTATCTCAACCTTTTCAATGCGAAGGGTGGTTATTGTGGGCGATGGGAATTATTCATATCGCGAGTTGTGGGAGCGATCTCCTAGGGATATCCCTAGCTTTCGCTGGCTCGCGCCACTTCGCGGGACCATGGAGGAGAATTAGATCGGCGTGAATTGAGGATCGCGGACATTCAACATTTGATAGGCCTCTTCGGCCGTGCGCACGACCCGCAGGTTGGGACGGGCGTCGCCCCCCTGGAGTTCGAATAAGCGCGCCATGCCAAAGAGTTCAGGCGTCGGCGCCACGAAGATTACCGGCCGGCTGGGATCGGACATGATCGGCTTTGTCCGAGCCAAGTCCCGCATCGTTTGAGCCGAAAATGCGACGGCCGTCGCTTCTGAAAAGTCCGTAATGCCTGCCGCTGGATCGAAACGTTCTACGTGCTCCTGGCCGATCCGGTACGTGTCCCTCAGATCGTCGTCCGTCACCCGTCCAATGAGCCGGGCTCGAAGAATTCGGTTGGTCGCGTCGAAATCAACCTGAAAGGGCACCTCGCTCCTTATTTCCCACTTGCCGGACACGAACGCTTGGCGACACAATAGCCCACTGCGGCGCGCACAGTACCACGTTACCACCGCGGCCGATAGGGCAATACGGAACTAGTAAAATGTCTGACATGGAGCATCACACGTGAGGCGACGAGGCACTTATGGCAGTTGAATCAGCCATGCTTCCGCTCGGAACCACCGCTCCCTCTTTTATCCTGCCTGACGTGGTAAATGGCAAAATGTATTCGCTCGACTCCTTTCACGGGAAGAACGCCCTGCTGGTGATGTTCATCTGCCGGCACTGCCCTTACGTGAAACATGTCGAGCAAGAGATCGCCAAGATCGGAAAGGACTATCAGGAGAAGAAGCTCGGCATTGTTGCGATCAGCAGCAACGATCCGGGAACCTATCCCGATGACGCGCCGGACCAGCTCAAGGAAATGGCCAAACGGCTCGACTTGCGGTTTCCCTTCTGCTTCGACGACTCGCAGGAGGCGGCCAAGGCCTACAAGGCCGCCTGCACGCCCGACTTTTACGTGTTTGATGCGCAGCAGAAGCTGGTCTACCGAGGGCAACTCGACGACAGCCGACCAGGGAACAACAAGCCGGTCACCGGACGCGACCTGCGCGGGGCGCTCGATGCGGTGCTGGCAGGCAAGCCGGTCGACCGCAACCAGAAGCCCAGCATCGGATGCTCAATCAAATGGAAGCCAGGGAAGGCTCCGGCGTAAACGCTGAGTGGTTTGAGTGGTTATTGTCCTAGAGCCGGAGAATGCGGCTCCTGTTTCGCCGGAGTTTGAGTCAATTCAGCCTCAATTTGAGGCACCCGTTCAGCGGCGTCGCGATGCCCTTTCCCCGCCGCCAATCGGTAGTATCCCAGCGCCTTATGGAGATCCTTCACACCACCCAGCCGGCCTGACGCAAGCGCCTCACCCATGCGGTATGCGGCTTCGGGATCGCCGCTATCCGCCTTTTCCGAATCGGCAGCATACTCTTGCGCGGCTTGAGGAGTAAGGGGCTGGATGGCCTCAGCGCGGCTTCCGAGCATCAACATGCAGAATGCGAGAAGCACCATTGCCGGAAGGTATGTCATGTAGCCTCCACACTGAGAATCACAACACACCCCGCGGCTTGGACTCAAGCCCTCAGCCGTACATCGCCGCTCCCGATCCGCATCCATGCCTCATATTCTCGGTCTTGACCCTCCCACGTGCCGAGCGTACAGTAGGCACCTTCGAGGCCGCCTCAATCTTGCGAGGTGGTGGCCATGATCATCCGGGAAGCAGCGATCCATCGTGATGGACATGGTCAGTGTGGCCTGCTCTCCTTTACCTCCGAGACCTCCGACCGCCTGCTAACTTCTTTCGTTCCCTTTTCATTCCGCTTTTTCCATCAACGCGCGAATCAACAAGTCCATTTTCAAAACCCTCGCGTGGCCGTCCGTCGTAGAGACATGCTGACGCGCACGGCATATCCGGTCAGCATCCATGTGTCGCCGGTTCCGCACGGCCCGCGCAACAAAGGACCCGCATGTGCTTGATGCGGGGAGCGTGACCTATGTCGTGGATGGACTGGGGAATCGTGGGAGGAATCATCTCGCTGGTCGCCCTGTTGCTGTTTTCCATTTTGACGCTGTATGCGGGACCAAGAGGATCCTCGCCCGCAAGCAAGCGACTGGGCGTTTCGGCGAAGCCCGAGCCGCTGGTCGAGCGACGAGCCGCATAGCTACGCGTTCATGCGAGAGCCAGTGCCATTGATCGGTCCGGCCGTGCACGCGCTATTTCATTTTCTGTAGGCTGGACCGCGGAAACATCTGCGCCTTGATACTCCCTCCAGACGAGCTCGTTGCTCGTCCAGCCGCTTCCCTTTCTGCGTCATTACGCTATAATGCGCCCGATTGTCGCTGTGCACATCCAGGAGGAGAACACATGAAGGACATGAGGTGCACATTCGTGTGGTCGGTGACACTCGTCGCGGTGGTGTCGATGCTCGCCGTAATGGGAGGAACTACCGTGGTCGGGGCGGAAGATTCTGGAAGTCCGAGCGGAGCAGGACTGCAGGCGGCCAGCTGGTTAGCAACCGTACCCTATGGAGCGGCGAAAATCCTCTACGCGGTGGGCGGAGGCGTCGTCGGCAGCCTGGCGTGGGTCATGACCGGAGGAAACACCGACATCGCGAAGGCGATCTACACGCCGACGATGACCGGTCACTACATTGTGCAGCCCCAAAATCTGACCGGTGACCGCGCGCTGCATTTTGTCGGGGGCTCGTCCGACTGACCGTCGAGCAGTAACGGCTCTTACTGCTTCCTAACGACCTGCCCTCTTGGCAGTCGGCGATGGCTGTCCCCTCAGAATCCCACCGTTACGAAGCGACGGCGGTCTCGACGGCTTTCGTTTCGACCGGCTTCGGCTCCAGGCTCTTTCTTCGATTCTCGGCGATCGTTCGATCAATGATGGCGCCGCAATTGAAGCACTTCCACGCGTAGAAGACCAAAAAGAAGTCCGAGAAC
>JBKPKC010000308.1:0-3601 GCA_046765595.1 Nitrospirota bacterium | reverse complement strand
CCGCAGAGGTAGTGTGTACGGTGTGCGGTGTCTACCTCTCCGCTCAGCAGGACCGGCCGCCAGGCACACGACAAGGCCGTGGCTCTTCTCACTGACCGCGAAAAATGCGGGGCTTCCATGGATAAGAAGAACGCTGTGGTGGAATTGTTTGATGCGATACAAAGAGCGTTGGTATTAAGAGAGAGAGGATGGAAGGCTCACCCACATCGGCCTCCGGTCATTCGCCACACTAAGGAAGTCTCGCCCGACACGTCATGGATTCCATGGCTGGCGAAGGACAACACTTCACGCAGATAACCTCTGCTAGGCTTCAGCAGGGCGGTAGCAGGCATCGATGGTAAGACCCTAGACCTGTCCTAAGCGTCCTTTTCAAACTTCCCCAGGCACATTTCCGGCGAATGGCTGCACTGCGGACGTGGTTGGGCAGGCCGGGGCCTCATCGTTGCGCGCCGTGTTGATATCCTTTAAAAAAAAGGAACATACTACCCTCCTCCTCTAATGAGAGAGTGGTCATGCCGGGCTTTCGAGCGACCAGGCGCCATTCGACTCAAGAGAACAGCGAGCCTTATTGGAGGACGTCCTCGCAACGGCCATACGCACGCTCAAGCAGCTTGAGAAAAGTGCAGAGCTCCTCAAGGTCTGTGAGGCAAGATTCGCCGAGCCGCTGGTTATGACCGCGCCTTATTCTGGAGTGCTATCGCCCTCTGGGTCTCCAGAACAAAATACGTCAGGGCCATGACACTGAAGCTGGTACTCCCACAGGGGACACTAGCCAGTCGAGTGGAAAGCTTGGATGGACGCAAGCGGCCTGACACACAATTGTTGTCGGAGGACGCTCTCGCGCAAGTCTTTGACAAGATGGTGGGCGATACAGGTATCGAACCTGTGGCCTCTTCCGTGTGAAGGAAGCGCTCTGCCACTGAGCTAATCGCCCACGGGGCGGAGTCTAGCATGGGGTCCGGCGGGGTTCAACGTGCGGTGGCCGTGCTCCACACGGATTGCCGCGCGGCTCGCGGTTGCCTTGACAGCGCTGAAAGACGATTTCTACAATGCGTTTTCTTCACCTCAGCTCGCTCGGAGTCCATCACAGATGCGCGAAGACATCATCATTATCGGCGGGGGTTTGGCCGGCTCAGAGGCCGCCTGGCAGGCTGCTCATCAGGGCGCCAAAGTCACCCTCTACGAAATGCGTCCCAAGGAAGCGACGCCCGCTCACAAGACGAGCGGCCTGGCGGAACTCGTCTGTTCAAATTCGCTCGGCTCGGCGGACCCGCTCAATGCCGCAGGCATTTTGAAAGCCGAAATGCGGCGTCAGCGGTCGCTCGTCATCAGAATTGCCGATGAGGTGCGCGTCCCGGCCGGCTCGGCACTTGCGGTCGATCGCGAGCAGTTTTCCCTCAAGATCACGCAGGCCCTGGAGAGCCATCCCAACGTCCGCATCCTGCGCGAAGAAGTGATCGACATTCCGACCGACGGGGTTTGCATCGTCGCCACGGGGCCGTTGACCTCGGACAAACTGTCGCAAGCGATCGCCCGGCTCACGCAGTCGAATCACCTTTATTTTTATGACGCCATTTCGCCGATCGTCGATGCGGAGTCCGTAAATATGGAGGTGGCGTTCCGGGCCTCGCGGTATGACAAAGGCGGCGACGATTATCTCAATTGCCCGATGGATGAGACGGCCTACCAGAAGTTCTATGAGGCATTGCTGTCGGCGGAAAAGGTCCAGCCAAAGGCGTTCGAACAGATCCCCTATTTCGAAGCCTGTCTGCCGATTGAGGTGATGGCGGAGCGCGGCAGACAGACCATGCAGTTCGGTCCGTTGAAGCCGGTCGGTCTCGAGGGGCCGAATGGCGTTCGCCCCTACGCGGTGGTCCAGCTCAGAACCGAGAACGCCCACCGTTCCTGCTACAACATGGTCGGCTTTCAAACGCGGCTGACCTACGGTGAGCAGAAGCGGGTGTTCCGGATGATTCCCGGCCTGGAACAGGCGGAATTCCTCCGCTACGGCAGCCTGCACCGCAATACCTTCATCAATTCCCCCCATCTGTTGCGCCCAACGCTCCAGTTCAAGGATCGGAAGACCCTTTTCTTCGCGGGGCAATTGGTCGGTGTCGAAGGCTACACCGACTCCGCGGCGATGGGAGGGCTTGCCGGAATCAATGCGGTTCGCGAGCTGCGAGGCTTGCCGTTGCTCACGCCTCCGCCCACCACTGCTCACGGCTGTCTTCTGGCCTACATCACGGGCACCGACCCGAAGCATTTTCAACCGATGAACATGAACTTCGGGCTCTTCCCTCCTCTCTCCGCGACGGTCAGGGACAAGGAGCGCAAGCGACAACTGATTTCGCAGCGGGCGCTTGAGGACCATGCCGCATGGATGAGTCGATCAGGGCTTTCATAGCGTTTCTTCGAGCGGAACAGAGGGCTTCGCCGGAAACCTTCCGGAATTACGCATCAGACCTTCGCCAATTACACCGCTTTCTGCTGTCACGGCGCTTGGCAGCCTCCCCTGTCGACCCCCGGGCGGTGTCCACGGACGCCGTTCGATCGTATCTGCAATGGCTTGACCAAAGAGGAGCAAAGCCCGCATCGCTGGCGCGAAAGCTGGCCGCGTTCAGGAGCTACTACCGCTACCTGATGCGGCAAGGGCTGGTCGGCGGCAATCCCGTGGCGGGCATGCGCACGCCCAAGCAGCCAAAATCCCTTCCGCGCGTCTTGACGAAGGATGATGCCGCCGCGCTCATGACGTTCCCTGCCGCCGAGACCGTCGGATCGTTGCGGGACCGCGCCTTGCTCGAAACGCTCTATTCCACAGGCGCACGCGTGAGCGAACTCGTCGCATTGGATCTTGGAGATCTGCATGAGTCCGAAGGGCTGGTGCGTCTGCGGGGAAAAGGGCGGAAGGAGCGGATCGTGCCGATCGGAGAAGTCGCCCTGGAGGCCCTCCGGCGCTATCGAGCGCATCTTTACCCCGCCGGCGCCGGCGGCGTATTGCAGCCATTGTTTTGCAACCAGCGAGGAGGGCGTTTGACCGCCCGCAGTGTCGCCCGCATCGTCGCAGGGTATTCGAGCCGACTCACGGGCGGAGCCGTGAGCCCGCACACGCTGCGCCATTCGTTTGCCACTCATCTCCTCGATGAGGGGGCCGACCTTCGCAGTATCCAAGAAATGCTGGGACATGCGTCGCTCAGCACGACCCAGCGGTACACGCATGTGGCGACGGATCAGCTATTGGCGGTCTATGATCGGGCGCATCCGAGGGCGGGCCGAACGGCCGTCGGCCGGACGGCCAAACGGGAGAAGCGGTAACGGCCCGCGTTGCCGCAATTTTGCTGGGCCTCAAACGCCCGATCGTGCTATGGTCGCGCCTGTCGACGGGCTGATCACCCTGTGAGGAGCCGACGATGAACAAGCTCATTCGAAAAGCCAACGTGCTGATCGAGGCCTTGCCGTACATCCGCACGTTTCGCGGCAAGACCATCGTGATCAAGTACGGCGGCAACGCGATGACGGAATCCTCGTTGAAGGAACGGTTTGCTCAGGACGTTGTGCTCTTGAAGTACGTCGGCCTCAATCCCGTCATCATCCACGGCGGGGG
>JBKPKC010000307.1:0-5954 GCA_046765595.1 Nitrospirota bacterium | reverse complement strand
GTCCTTTGAATGAAGCGTGATACTGCTTAGTAACATGCCTATCTAACCATATGGCATGACTGCTGGCCGCGTTCCAGGAGGGGGATCCATGTCACAGAGACGAAACGCCCTGGCCGTGACGGCTTGTTGCGTCGGGCTCAGCGTTTCCTCCTGCGCGTTCCACCCAAATACCAGCCCTTCCTTAACCATTCAAAAAGACGTCGGACAGCCAAACGTTTTGACGGGGGCGGCGCAATCCGAGAATAAACCGTTTTCGACGGCGGATCGCGACTCTGACTGCGTACTCACAACAGGCGACATCCATCTCTGGTGCCAGTGGATTAGTCTTTACTATTGAGTCCGGCGCTGACCAGCGCAACACGAAAGGTGGTGAGTCATGCCGACGTTGCAATCTCTCATCTGCGGTCTCGCGATGGTGATGATCTTAGTCGGGCACTCGGCCGCCTATGGCGCCTCAACCCCGATGGAAACCGTCAAAGAAACAATCGCTACCGTCATGGGCATCCTGAATGACCCCACGTTCCAAGAACCAGGGATGGCCGATGCGCGTCGGGTGGCGCTCGAGAATACAATACGGAATGCCGTGAGCTATCGGGAAATGGCGCGGCGGTCTCTCGGCATCACCTGGCTGGCGCTCAGTGAGCCTGAGCGCCTGCACTTCAGCGAGCTCTTCGTGCAGGTACTCCGCGATGCCGTGGCATCCCGGGTGAATCTGTATACCACGGCCAATGTGGTCTATTTATCGGAACAACGTGAAGGGAATTTCGCCGAGGTACGTACATTGTTCAGAGGCGAGAAGCACAACACCGCGGTCGACCTGCGGTTGGTGAACCAGTCAGACCAGTGGCTCATGTATGACGCCGTCATTGACGGCGTTCGCCTCGTAGACAATTACCGCTCTCAATTCGTACACGTCATGAAAGACGGAGAGTATATCGGCCTGGTGGGCCGGCTCGAAGCCATGCTTCTCCTTCCCAAGACGTTCGAGCGTACGATCACCCGATAAACGTACGTTCGTGCCGTAACGCCCAAACCGCCGAATAGTCAGGCCAAGAGGTCATTTCTCCGACGTTTTCCTTCCCATTCGAAGGTAAGTACCAGCACGTACAGCGCGGTGCGCCCTTACGCATTCCTCCCCTTTGGAGGTACCCCATTTGGGTCTCACCAAAACCGACCATCCCCGCTACGTTAGAAGCGTGGGCGCGAACCAAAGGAGGACCCTATGACTTGCCGACGGTGTCAGGGATGTATGGCGAGAGACCATTTTCTCGATCTTCAGGAAAGCGGCGGCGATTGGTGGCTGGAGGGCTGGCGCTGCATTAACTGCGGGCATGTTTTCGATCCAGTCGTCGAAAACAACCGCCGGCTGCACGCCGCAAGCCTCGCCGCTGCCGATGTTCAGGTGCCTTCTCTCCAGCCGGTCATTGAGGAGGATTTCGACCAGTCGGTCGACATCGCGGCGTAAATCGTAGCCGCAGGCCCGCGTCCGAAGTGTCGTTCGTGCTGATTTTCTGCGGTTTTCTTGTCACTGCGCAAGACGTGGGCTACACTTCTTCAACACTATGGCACGCGCAAAATCTGAGCGGGCGCGGTCGAAAACTCTTGCGATCGACGACCTGACTCAAAACATTGAACAACTCCAGGCCTTTATCCCCAAACTCGAGGACCTTGGACGGGATGGGTTCCCCTATCTCGAAGGCGCCCTGGCGCGGACAGAGCTCCAATTGCGTGAATGCATTAAACGCGCCTTCGGCGAGAAATCCTCTGAATTCCAATCCCATCGTCAACTCAAGCTCGCACTCTCCTCCCCCACGGAAAAAAAGCAAACGCTTACTCTGTTACGGGGCTTGATTGCCTCGCTCGAGGACAAAAAATCGGAATTGCAAGGCATCAAGCCGCCTTCGCCGCAAGAGCCGGCCTCGCGATCGAATCCGCCTCAGCTCGCGCTCGTGCCTCCGGTAGTACCCACTGCTCACGTGTCGGTGACATCGGTCACCTCGACTTCACCTGCGACTGGCAGTACACTGCACCTTGTCCCGGGCGTCGAACCAGCACCGGTTCAAGCGTCCCCACCTGCGGTTGCCCCTGCTCCCATGCCGCCGGTCGCGCCGATGGCGGAGCCTGTGCTTCCGAAGGCCGCGCCCTCTACGGCCCAGTCAATACCGCCGCGGACCCCTATCGAGCCCATTTCCTCGCTCTTCCGGACTCAAGAAACAAAGCCCTTACCGTCACTCCCGGAACAAACTGCACCCCCTTCGGCAGCCCCTGCACCGCCGGCTGCTGCCGCCCCTCCCGCGGCTGTAACACCGGTCGCCGTTGCCACGGCCGCCTCGATGCCTACCGTCGCACCGGCGCCTGTGGTTGAAACCGCCTCTCACACTCACGCCACACCACCTCCGACAACGGCCTCGCCGGCAGCCACTCGACCCATCGCCTTCTCGACGACTCAAGAGATTCCCGTGGCGGCGCCTCAAAGCGTCCCATCACCCGCACCCGCATCGCCGTCCCCATCGACGAATGCCTCGGATCCGGACATGGACCCTCTGTCACTGACCAAGAAGATCTGCCAGCGTTTTCACGCGGTGGCTCGGCAATTGCGTCTCCGGGGCGAATATCGCTCGACACTCAATGTCGAGGACGAGTTAGACGTACAGGATCTCCTGCATGCGCTCCTCCGGCAGCATTTCGACGATATCGGTACGGACGAATGGACACCGCCTTATAGCAGCGGTGCACCCCGCACAACGTTTCTGCTCGACCATGACCGGCTCGCGATTGTGGTCAAGAAGACTCGCACCGGACTCAGCCGGAAGGATCTCACCGACCAGGTGCGCGCCGACGCAGAGCGTTATCGAGCCCGTGGGCGATGCACGCACTTGTTGTGCTACATCTATGATCCTGAAGGCCGCGTCGGCAACCCGCGCGGGCTGGAAAGCGAGCTGACGAACCGCAGTGAACAATTCATCGTGGACGTCGTCGTCGCACCGAAATGAGGAGGCTATGAAAAGACCCAAATCGGCGGCCGGGGTTCCCGATCAACGTCCGGGGCCGAATTCCGCCACGTTGACAGGTGCTCCGGGTATCCGCTACGGTGGCAAAGAGCCTGCCATTCCGGCGGTGCCTTGCACGATCCATGCACCGGTAGACGGTGGAGTGGTCATGGCCGACAGAGCGTATATCCTGATTCACGTCCACCCGGGACAAACGAGTCGTGTCGTGAGGGCTCTGGGCGAGATCAAGCAGATCAAAACGATTGATCCCTGCTGGGGCAAGCCTGACATCATCGCCGTGGTCGAAGTACCGGATCAAGACGCGTTAACGCAGCTGGTTCTCAGTCGCATTCATTCGATCGAAGGCGTCTCACAGACCGATACCCATCTCGTCTATCGACTGAAGGACACAAAACCCAAGTGACGCCATCCTGCTCTCGCGTTCTGCTTGCCGCGGTTCTCACAGCGTGTAGCGCCTGCGCCGGCCCGCCCATCCCCCATGAAGCCGATGTCATCGACGTGACGTTGCCGGCTCCCGCCGATGAGGTGCGCGCGGTGGTGGTCCAGGTCCTGACCGACGGCGGGTACGAGGTCCTGCAGGAGGACGATCAAACCTTGACGACCGGATACCGTCAGGAAATCCGCGGCCCCTGGGATGGGATGCTTCGCTGGCGCTTCGGCACGGGACGCAGCCGGGTTGATGCGCTGGTGACGCCGGCGGATGAACAGACGAGCCGCCTAAGACTGCACGTCCGATATGAAGGGAAAGACGGGCTCTTTACTCGGTGGGAAGACTCCCCGACGCCCCTGCCTCAGAGCGCTGACAATCAGCTTCGTTTGATCTATAACGCACTGCATCTTCTGTAACATCTACCCGGAGTCTTTCTCGCTCCCCTCTGCCTCCGGGCCCAAATCCAGCCCGAACCGCTCAGCCATGCGATACAGTGTTCGACGGTCGATGCCGAGAATTTTTGCGGCTTTCACCTTGTTGCCTTTCGTTTCCTTGAGCACGCGCGTGAGATGGCGCTTTTCCACTTCTTCGAGCGTCAGGTAGACCGATTCCGCCGTCTCGGCGACTTCCGGTTTCGACTCGGCAGGGGTCTGTACTTGGCGGATCTGCGCCGGCAGATCGTCCGGCGTCAGCAATGGCCCGTGGCTGAGTGAGACGGCGCGCTCGATGGCATTTTCCAACTCACGGACATTCCCGGGCCATCGATATCGCGTGAGACACTCCATCGTATCGGGATGGAAGCCCCGCACGGCCGTCGTGGCGCCGGCGGCGCATTTCTGCAGAAAGTGATGCGCGAGCATCGGAATGTCTTCCTGACGTTCCTTGAGCGAGGGCAGTGTAATCCGCACGACGTTCAGGCGGTAAAAGAGGTCGTCTCGAAATTTGCCGTCCTTGACGAACTGCTCGAGATCACGATTCGTCGCCGCAATGATGCGAACATCCACCTTGATGGAACTCGTTCCGCCCACCCGGCGCACTTCATGGTCCTGCATCACTCTGAGCAACTTCACCTGCAGCGCCTGTCCCAGTTCGCCGATCTCGTCGAGAAACAACGTTCCGCCGTTGGCAGATTCGAAAAGACCGGTCTTCGTGCCGACGGCACCGGTGAAGGCGCCTCTTTCGTACCCAAACATCTCTGATTCCAGCAGCGTGTCCGGAAGCGCGCCGCAATTGACCGGCACGAACGGTTTGTCGCGGCGGGGGCTGTTCCCGTGGATGGCGCGGGCGATCAACTCTTTGCCCGTCCCGCTTTCGCCTTGCAACAGCACCGTGCTTCGGCTTTCAGACACACGGGCCACCAGCTTGTACACTTCAAGCATCGCCGGGCTGCTTCCGACGAGCGGAGACCACTCGTCCTTGCTCTTCAGTTCTTCGCGAAACTTCGTGTTTTCCCGTAATAGACGGCAATGATCAAGGCTGCGCTGAACGACAAGTTTGATTTCTTCTTTCTTGAACGGCTTGGCCAGATAGTCGTACGCGCCCTGTTTGATCGCCTCGATTGCGCCTTCGAGCGAGCCGAAGGCCGTCAACACCACAATTGCCGTATCCTGGCTCATGCGTTTGAACTCGCGAAGCACGGTGAGGCCGTCTACGGCTCCCATACGGATATCGGTGAGAACGAGATCGACGCGTCCCTCGCGGCCGCGCGCAATGGCTTCCTCCCCGCTGCCGTAGGCTTCGACGATGTAGCCTTCCTTCTTCAGCGCCTCGGCCAGTAGGTCCCGGGCAACCGAATCGTCATCCACGACGAGGATTTTTGCCGCCTGCATATTCCCTACGCCCCTTCGTCTGGTACAGCGACTTTTCCCGGCAACGCGATCGTCACGATTGTCCCCCGGCCCTGCTCGCTCACGAGCGTCAGCGTGCCGCCGTGCGCATGCACCGTTTCCCGGCTCAAGAATAGTCCCAATCCGGTTCCCTTGCCAACCTCCTTGGTGGTGAAAAATGGCTGAAACGCATTTTGGATATCCGATGCCGGCATGCCGATCCCGGTATCGCGGACAGCCACAGTTACCATCATGGAGGACATGTCCTGCGCCACGCGCTGGCCGGCTTCCAATTCTTGAGCGGTCGCGGTGCGTGCACCGACGCGTACATCCACCGTGCCCTGCTGCGCCGTGGCGGCAAGCGCGTTCGTGAGCAGATTCACCAGCACTTGATGCAGCTTCCCCGCGTCCGCCCACACCATCGGCACCCCGATCGCCAGCTCGCTGGTCAATACGACGCCCTTGGCATGAAAGGCCGGCTCCATCAACGCCGTCGCCGGTCCGATAACCTGCTCGACCGACATCCAGCTCGGCTCCGGCTTTCGTTGACGGGTGGATGACAGAAGATCCTGGATGATCTGCACGACACGATTGAGCTGCTCATCGATGATCGTAATGCGTTTCTTCATCTCAGGCGTCACCCCAGGCTCCTCGCCGAGCGCCTGCACATGCCAGGCGATGGAGTGC
>JBKPKC010000306.1:0-3414 GCA_046765595.1 Nitrospirota bacterium | reverse complement strand
TCCTTCCTGGAGCCTGTTCATGCCGCAGTCCGATTGGTCCTGGTCGAGACGCACGTTGCTGAAAACATCGGTTGCTGCCGCGCTGACTTTGGCCGGACGCGTTCTTGTGCCGCAGATTGCGCGCGCTGAGGCTGCCGTATTGCCCGAAGGCGAGCTCGCATTTTACAACGTCCACACGGATGAGCGGCTCCGCATACGGTATCGCGACGAACGGGGACACTACGATTTGCCGGCGCTTGACGAGTTGAATCATATTCTCCGTTGTCATCATACGGGTGAAGTCGCGACGATGGATCCGCGCGTCATCGAACATATCAATCTCGTGCAAAAGGCCCTGGGCGGCGGTGGAGAAATTCACGTGATCTCCGGCTACCGCTCGCCCGAGTACAATGCGTTGTTGGTCAGACGAAGCCGTCGTGCCGCTAAGCACAGCCTCCACGTCGAAGGACAGGCGGTCGACTTCTTCATTCCTGGTATGCGTCTCCGCGAAATCAGGCAGGTCGCCCTAAAACTGCAGTATGGCGGGGTCGGCTATTATCCTCGCGCCGATTTCATTCATCTGGATAGCGGTCGGTTCCGTTCCTGGTGATCGACTTCAGTCCTTGCTCTTCTCTCGTCGCCAGCGTCACCCTCCTCCAGGTTTGAGAAACAGTACCGACAACGGAGGTAGTGTCACCTGCAGTGAAAACGGGAATCCATGGCTGGGGTGCAGGTGTGCGTAGAGCCCTCCGCCATTGCCCATGTTGCCTCCGCCATAAACCGAAGCGTCCGTGTTAAGCAGTTCGCCATAGAATCCTCCGTGCGGCGCGCCTATCTGATAGTGATAGCGGGGCACGGGCGTAAAGTTGCAGATGCAAAGAATGTGATCCTGCGGGTCACGGCCCTTCCTGAGAAATGCGATGATCGAATTGGCCGCATCATGAAAATCCACCCACTGAAAGCCCTGCCAGTCGTGATCAATCGCATGAAGGGCGGGTTCAGTCCGGTAAAGCCGGTTGAGATCTCGAATGAGGTGTTGGACGCCCTTGTGATAGGCGTATTGCAACACATGCCAGTCGAGACTCGTGTCATGGTTCCATTCCGGACGCTGCCCGAATTCGCCCCCCATAAAGAGCATCTTTTTGCCCGGGTGTCCGTACATGAGGCCATAGAGCGCGCGGAGGTTGGCGAATTGCTGCCACTCGTCGCCAGGCATCTTGTTGATCAGCGACCCTTTGCCGTGAACCACTTCGTCGTGTGAGAGCGGGAGCATAAAGTTTTCGTTGAAGGCGTACAGCAATCCGAAGGTCAGCTGGCTCTGGTGATACATCCGATGGATGGGATCATGGCTGAAATACTCCAGCATGTCGTGCATCCATCCCATGTTCCATTTAAACGTGAAACCCAGCCCGCCGGTGTACGTGGGCCGGGACACGCCGGCCCAAGAGGTGGATTCCTCGGCCAGCATCATGGCCCCGGGAAAGTCGCGGTGCACCAGTACGTTCAAATCTTTGAGGAACAGCACGGCGTCGAGATTCTCATGCCCGCCGAATTTGTTCGCGATCCATTCACCAGCTTTGCGACCGTAATCGAGATACAACATCGAGGCGACGGCATCCACGCGAAGACCGTCGATATGGTAGCGGTCCAACCAAAATAACGCGCTGTTCATCAGGAAAGTCCGTACTTCGACGCGTCCGTAATTGAAAATGCGGCTGTGCCACTCGGGGTGATAGCCGAGACGCGGATCGGCGTGGTCGTACAAATGGGTGCCGTCGAATTGCGAGAGCCCATGCGCATCGTCAGGGAAATGCGCGGGAGCCCAATCCATAAGCACGCCGATCCCCGCCTGATGCGCGGCATCGACGAAGGCCATGAAGTCCTCCGGCGTACCGTAGCGGCTCGTCACGGCAAAGTAGCCGGTCGATTGATACCCCCATGATCCGTCAAACGGGTGTTCGGTCACTGGCATCAGCTCGAGGTGGGTGTAGCCCATCTCCTTGACGTAGGGGATCAACTTGTCGGCCAGTTCGCGGTAGGTCAACCAGCGGTGGTGTTCTTCGGGCACCCGCATCCACGATCCGAGATGTACTTCGTAGACGGCGAGCGGCGCCTGAAGCGGATCCCGGGAGGCGCGAGCGTCCATCCACGCCCGATCATTCCACTGATACGAGATTTCTCGCGCCACCGATGCTGTTTTTGGTCGGAGCTCCGAGGCCACCGCGTACGGATCAGCCTTCAAGAGAACTGTGTTTTGGCCCCGGGGCCGGACTTCGTATTTGTAGAGGGTGCCGTCGGTGAGACCGGGAATGAACAGCTCCCAGAGACCGGTCGCGCCCCGGTTGGTCATCGGATGTCGACGGCCATCCCATTGATTGAAGTCGCCCACGATGCTGACGCGTCCGGCATTCGGAGCCCAGACGACGAAGTGGATACCCGCAATGCCGTCGATCGTCCGTAGATGGGATCCGAGCGTCTCATAGGCTCTGTAAAACGTTCCTTCCGCAAAGAGGTGAAGATCAAAGTCAGACAACAGGGGCGCGAAAGCGTAGGGATCGTCGCGCTCCGACACGCGTCCGGCATAATCGGTCACCCGTAGCCGGTATCGCGACGCTTTCGGCCGCTGCGGCAGCACGGCCTCGAAGAGTCCGGACTCATGGATACGCGACATCGGAAACGTGCGCTGCTCAGACGACGGGTCGAGCACAGCGGCTTCGTTCGCTTCCGGCAAAAAACAGCGGATGACCACCGCCGCCGAGCCGTTTTGTTCGCGTGTGTGGGGACCAAGAATGGCAAGAGGGTCCCAGTGGGATCCCGTGACGAGTTGTTCAATATGCTGTCGTGAAAGCGTCGCCATGGTGATAAGCTCGACTCCCTCCGTGTATCGTACGCACAGTCCGCCCATTATGGAAGAAGGGAACACCAGATTACCACCCGTGTGGTCCCTATGAGGATCCACGCCGCCGGTTGCGAGGAATGTTGACCCGATAACGGCCGCTCATGCACCTCTTCTCCGATTTTTCAATCGCTCTGATGATCTTCGCTTTGGCCTACGCGTTCATCATCACCGAGCGTATTCACAAAACCATCGTCGCGGTCTGCGGCGCCGCATTGATGATCGTCTCGGGCGTGGTGACACAGGCAGACGCGTTTTATTCGCCTGAGTTCGGCGTGGATTACAACGTGATTTTTCTTCTCATCGGGATGATGGTCATTGTGAACATCGTTCGTGAAACCGGATTGTTCGAGGTGCTGGCGATCTGGTCGGCGCAGCGCGCGGGCGCCGACGGTTTCCGGATGCTGGCCTTGTTGGCCATTGTCACTGCCGTCTTGTCGGCGATGCTCGACAATGTGACGACAGTTGAATCGCTGTATTGGGCTGTTGGTGGTCGTCAATGCGGCTTTTTGCCTCCATGGGGCGCTGCATTTGGAACC
>JBKPKC010000305.1:0-5316 GCA_046765595.1 Nitrospirota bacterium | reverse complement strand
GATCAGCAGAAAGCTCGGGATGTATCCAAAGGGGTAAAGTTCATAGCCAAACGCCGGGAAGAAATCGATCGAACCTGTGTAGGCGATGACAAATGCCGGGAACAGGAATTTGATCTGCTGCCGCTTGATGGGGGTGGTGACGGTCCGGTAGGCACGAAAATAGTCGGTGAATGCGACGGCCATGTACGAGAAGAAGATAATGAAAAAGGGCACACTGCCCTGGCCCCAGCGTGCGAAATAGCCCCACCAGAACTGATTGACGCCTGCCACAAAATCGTGACGAAGGAAGACCGCCCCAGCCAGGACTGTTGCAAGGCCATAGCCGATCCAAATTGAACGGCGCCGTCGGAGTTGGAGAAACTCCGCGGAAAAGCCGTAGAAGGCGACGGAGATGAACATGACGCCGACATTGTCGAGCTTGAACCAGCGAAACGCCGTATCGGCATCCGTGGAGCACAGCCCAATGCTGGTCGCGTCGAGCCAGAGGGCGATGCTGCCGCAGAGCACCAAGAAATGCCGGTGCGCGGCCGATTGTCTATTGGATCGGTAGACGAGAAATCCTAAGGCAAGGGTGACGATCCCCATGAGAAACATAGGGATCGCATGGACGTTGAGGAAATACGGTGAAGCGGAGACCATGGTGCGTTACATCGTGCGTGCCCGGGCGACCCGCTGGAGATCCTCCTCGGTGATATATCCGGCCGAGTTGCGAAAGGGGGCAAGACGAAAACCCAGTGACCGGCCGGCGGCAATGATGTGTGCGGCATGCCCGGGATCGGCCTTCCCGAGAGAGTAATGGCCGTGCCATCCGATCGCCGTCAGAATCATCGTCTCGGAGAGGCACCCGAGGACTTCATGGGGGCCCAAGTCCAAATCGAAGTGCAGGTTCACGTCGGGCGTCTGGATGACGGCGGATTCGATGACCAGCACGTCGGGTCTCTGGTCAGGCACCTCCTCCGACACGTTCTTGGGTTGTGCGGCATCGATGACGATCACGCCGGGCTTCAGGTGGGCGGCGGTCAGCAAGACGCGCGGATGACTGGTCGCGGCGATCACGACATCCGCCTCTCGCACGTCGTCGAGACTCGTCATACCTTTGACCGTTGCCGGCTGATCGGCCAGTTCAGTGATCAGATTCTGCAAGTCGTCTTTTTTGATATCAATGAGGAAGAGTGTGCCGACAAACCGGGCAAGCATTTTCGCGCAGGCGGAGCCGACCGAGCCGGCTCCTCCGACGATCGCCACGATGGCGTGCGGCAGACTCAAATTGGTCAAAGCGGCAGCCTGAAGCACGTTTTCAACGGCAATCGCGGCCGATTGCGGGTTGCCCGTCGTCAATCCCAGGTGCACCTTCCCCATCAGCTCACGGCCGTCTCGTGTGACGATCGAGGCGAAGGCGCCGAGCCCTGCGAGTTTCGCGCCCATCTTTTCGGCGAGGCGAATAGTCTGCAACACGCGCTTTCGAGCGAGTTGGGGATTGCGAATCATCTGCTCCGTGGTCAGCGGCGAAAAGAGCATGGCGCCGGTCGTCGGTGTTCCATCCGCCAAGGAAAGGCCGGTGATGTACGAGCCCACCAACGGCCATTGATACCGCAGCCAGCGTTCGACAAGAGACGACGGCAATCGCCCGGCGAACGGGAACTTACGAGCGACGTCGCTCAACGCGCGGGGATGACCGATAAAGGCGAACGAAATGGGCGTGGCGAGGAGGCGGGCGAGAGGAGCGGGCAACAATCGGACGAACAAATCACGGAACACTTGCAGGACATGACCAGCGCCTTGCCACAAGGACTTCGATGAGAGCCGCGTTGAACTGTATTCTGCCTTCTCTCGTGCCTCTTGAATAGCTGGTGGGGCGTGGATTGGCTTTCGAAGTGGATACGGATTGTCCGTCACTAAAAGGGATAGGATCGACCGAGGGTTTGCCGTCACGAGTGTCGTACGCGCTGCTGCTCGTGCAGGGCCTTCCGGCAACTCGAGCGCGTGTAAGTATGTTTCAAGCTCCTGAAAGGCGGACTCAAGGACCATCCGTTCGGCATGCCCCACGTCAGCGAGTGCGATCTCGATGCGGAATTGCGTCGGGGAATCGTGCTCGAGTTCGGTCACCGAGGTCACGCGTCCCGACAACGGCATGTAGGCGACATCATGACTGAAGGAGAGGACGACGGTGACGGCAGCGCCTGGTGAGCACCTGCAATCCGTCAGAAAGGAAATTCTGTCGAGGCCGAACTCTTCGGTGACCCCTCGCGCCTGGCGCCCTTCACAATCGACCACGACGGGCAGGCTCAGGGAGAGATGAGTCGAAACGGTACTCTCCACCGGAATGTTATTCCTCCCGATGAATGGCTCTGCTCCTTGACGGCCGCCGCTTATCCGGGACTCTGGCCTGAGCAGGGGCACGCGGCTCATTGCTGTGGACAAGCAAGCACTATTGCGTGCTCACTGTCGTTTGTCAATCAGATGAACGCGAAAATGGGGCGTGTAAGAAGCATGTAAAAAAGGGAGAAAGGTTTACGTACGATCGCTGAAAAAAGCGAGAGGAACGAGGAGAAAGGAAAAAACTTATTGGAGCTTGTCGACGTTGTTGGTATAGGCAGACTAGCGGGAGTTTTCAGCCCCCAAAGTGATAACCGCTTCACACGGCAGCGGCCTGGCACGCAACATGAAGACAAAAGATGACCGCGGATCGAAGCGCTCAGGAAGGACCATGCTACGCCAAATCCTCGCTTCTCTGACCCTTCTCACGGCCGCCGCAAGTGTTTTCGTTGCCAGTCTATCTCCTACAACGGCTTCGGCCGGCGGCTTCAGGATCTACGACCAAAGCGCTTCCGGAACGGGTCAGGCCGGCGCGTTTGCAGCGCAGGCCGACGACCCGTCTGCAATCTACTTTAATCCGGCGGGCATGACGCAATTGAGGGGCGTTCAAACATCCTTCGGCACGCTCCTGGTCGGCGGGCATACCACCTACACGAGTCCCGCCGGTGTGACGGCCCGCGGCGATTTTGGGGGGAGTGTGGCCGTTCCACCTCCGACGAATCTGTATTTCAGCGCGAACCTCAAGGACCTCGGGTTGACGGCGCTCGGTGATCTCAGCGCGGGACTCGGCGTACTCTCGCCCTTCGGCATTCTCTACCGCTACCCCGACGAGGGGCCTTTTTCGACGGCGGTGACGCGCCAATCGCTGCCGCTCATCGATATTAAACCCACGCTGGCCTACAAGCTGAACGATCAACTCTCCATTGGCGTTGGAGCGGATATCTACACATTCGCAAGTTTCTGGGGAGACGGCCAATCGGTCACGAAATTCAATTCTTCGGGTGGGCCTGGCTTGCCGCCGCCCGGGACAAGGATGGAGGTTAATGGCGGGGATACCGCTGCCGGCTTCAATGTGAGTCTCTTGTACACACCCGTTCGCAATGACGACGGGAAGCCCCTGGCGAATGTCGGGTTCATTTATCGCAGCCAGGCCACGCTGCATTTGACCGGCAACCTCCTGGCCAATGGCGCCACCCTAGCCGATACCTCAACGACCCTCGTGTTACCCCAAGTCTTCACCGGCGGGATGGCCGTCTGGCCGATTCGCGACCGAGCTCATGAATGGAAACTCGAATTAGACGTGGATATGACCGGGTGGAAATCGGTCCGAAACACGGATGTGCACTTGTCCAATGGCGGTATCATCCCGTTTCCGCAAAACTGGCGGAACACCTACACGGTCATGATCGGCACCGAATATCGATGGCTCCGACCGGCGCCGTTGCCGGCATGGGAGGTGGCGTTGCGAGGAGGCTACTGGCACTCGCAGACGCCCATTCCCGACAGCTCATTTCTTCCCACCGTTCCTGACGCGGACCAGCATGCCATTTCGTTGGGCTTGGGGTTTCTGTGCAAAGACAACGGACGCTTCTTAGGGCTGTTCGAGTGCGGCAATGCCGACGGCGGGAGATTGCGGCCCAAAGCATTCGGTCTTGATGTGGCGTATCAAGCGATCTTCTACGAAACGCGAACGGTCAGCGGAAATCTCAATCCGGTGTCGATCCCTGGCGTCGTCAATGGGACGTATCAGAGCATGCTGCATGTGGGCGCGATCAATCTCCGCGTGAATTTCTAAGCCTTGCACCTCGCAGGGAATCGCCAGCCCGGTTTATACGGAAATGCGTCGGTGGAGCGAATCCTCTCGCGCCGGCGCTCGCGCGGCTATCGAAACAACATCAGGCGGGGACGTCCCTGAGTCCATGGCGGCCGCGGTCCTCACGCGGCGTCGGCTCTCTCACCCGTTCGGCCTGTGAGGGGAAGAACGGCACCCAGACAAGGGCGGTCACGGTGCACGCGGCCGCAAGATAGATGAGCGGAACGATGTGTTGGTGAAATACCCACTCGTACAAATAACCACCGAGCACGGCGGCGATTTGCGCCGTCGCGCTATAGATGGACATCAACGCTGCAAAGGCAAAACCGGCGGCACGGGGCGGGCAGACGGATGCGGCCAGCGAAAACAGGCTCAGAAGCGCGAGCATGCTCACCACGCCAGAACAAAAGGACAGTATCATGGCGCTCATGCCGTCCCGTAACCAGAGATAAGCGATCGCCATCAGCACGCTCAGGAGAACGCTGCCCGCGAGATTTTGATGCATCGTGAAGCGGTCGGCCAATGAGCGGTAGGCGAGGCTGCCGAGCGTGGCGCCGACCGCTCCGATTGCCGCGAGTTGTCCGATGAAATATTGGTCGAACTCGAGCCGATCGACCATGTGATAGTAGAGCGGCGTCGAAAAATTCGGAATGAGATTCCAAAAGGCCAAGAAGCCGGCCACGATCCAGAAGGCCTTCGATTTCAATGCGCTGGCGATATCGTGCGCGGTGCATTGTGCCTGCAGTCGCGAAAACGACCGTTTCGGCTCTTCCACGAGGAGCCACGTGGCAATGATCACCCCGATCGGTCCGCAGATCATGATGAACGCTGCGGTCTGGATGGCGGTTTCAGGCACCAATGAGTGACTGAGCCATCCGCCGAGCAATCCAGCTGTGATCGCAGCAAGGTTCAGGCACGTCCATTGCTGACCTTGAAATCGCCGGACCAGCCCCAAGGCCAAACCTTCTTCGACCATCAGGGCGTCCACGACCACGTCAATTGCCGCAATCCCGAGCGTGCTGATGAACAGCGCCCAGATGATGAAATCCGCTGAGATCCCCTGAGCCAGTGCGGCATAACCGGCTCCGGCACATCCGGCCATCAAGAACAGATAGCTTTTCCTCCGATAGCCGCAGAGCGGAACGAGATCGATCATGAGACCGTAGAGGGGCTTGATCATCCAGGGA
>JBKPKC010000304.1:0-5075 GCA_046765595.1 Nitrospirota bacterium | reverse complement strand
GAACATGTCGGCCCGGTTCACGATGATCGTGTTGGCGTTCGGCACATCGATGCCCGATTGAATGATGGCCGAGGCCACCAGCACGTCGGCCTCGCGGCGGAAAAACTTGAGCATGACGGCTTCCAGCGGTTTGGCGTCCATTTGCCCGTGCGCCATCACGACGCGCGCTTCGGGTACGATTTGTTGCAACCAGGCGCCGGTCCGTTCCATCGTTTCGACCCGGTTATGGACGAAGTACACCTGGCCGCCCCGGCCCAACTCGCGGAGGAGGGCTTCCCGAATGAGCTTGTCGCTCGAGCGCACGACCTGGGTCCGAATGGACAACCGGCCGGCCGGCGGCGTGTCGATGATCGACAAATCCCGCACGCTGGCCATCGCCATTTGCAGCGTCCGTGGAATCGGTGTCGCGGTGAGCGTGAGGACGTCCACCTGCGTGCGCAATTCTTTGAGGCGCTCCTTGTGCTTCACGCCGAACCATTGTTCCTCATCGATGATGACGAGGCCGAGGTTCCGGAACTTCACGTCCTTCTGCAGCAGACGATGTGTGCCGATCACGACGTCGATGGACCCGGCCTCGACATCCTTGAGAATCGCCTTGGCTTCCTTGGCCGATTGAAACCGTGACAGCAGCGCGACGCGCGTCGGAAACGGCGCAAAGCGCTCGGCGAAATTGTCGTAGTGCTGGTGCGCGAGCAGCGTCGTCGGGACCAGCACCGCCACCTGGCGGTTGTCCTCGACCGCTTTGAAGGCCGCGCGCATGGCCACCTCGGTCTTGCCGTAGCCCACGTCGCCGCATACGAGACGGTCCATCGGTTTGCTTGAGCCCATGTCGCGCGTAATGTCCTCGATCGCTTTCAGCTGATCGGGCGTCTCCTCATATTCGAAGGCCGCCTCGAATTCGTGATACAGCGTGCTCTCATAGCCGTAGGAGTGCCGGTGGGCCAGCTCACGGTTGGCATAAAGGTCGACCAGCTCCTGGGCCATTTCTTCGATGTCCTTCTTCACGCGGGCCGTCGTCCTGGCCCAGCTCGTCCCGCCTAGGCGATCCAGTCGGGGCACATGGCTTTCGGCGCCGCTGTACCGCTGAATCTGGTTCAGCCGGTCCAACGGCACGTAGAGCGTGTCACTGCCGTAAAACTCGAGAATGAGGTAGTCGCTGTCGAAGTCTTGGACCGAGAGGCGCTTGAGCCCGCGGTACTTGGCAATGCCGTGCTGGACGTGCACGACGTAATCGCCGACATTGAGATCTTCCAGCGAGGACAGAAAGGTCGCCGCCTTGCTCTTGGTTTGCGGCTTGTGACGGGCGCCTTTGGCGAACAGTTCCTCTTCGGTGAAGACCGCCACCTGCAAGTCCGTGGACAAAAATCCGGCGGAGAGATCGCCGTGGCGGATGAAAAACGGCGCGCGCTTCCCAATCGAGGTGGACCAGCTCGACGGCGTCCACTCAATGGCCGGCACGTCATGTTCCCGCAAGAGCGCCAGCAGGCGATCGACCTGTCCTCGGCTCCTGGCGACGAGCAGGACCCGGCAGGCGTCCCGCAGCCGTTCCAGGATGGAGAGGGTCTGGCTGAACGGCGTGCCGCGCGCGCCTAAGCCGGCGCTGGCCGGCACCTGAGCGGGAAACGCCTGCACGGGATGCCACGATCCGTCGGCCTCCGCCAGCGGTTCGAGCGCCAACTGCGTCCAGTCCGATGTACGGCCGGCCAGGTCCCGCCATCCGAGGAAGAGCCGCTCTGGCGACGGATAGGGCGCCGTCTCCTCTTTGTCGCTGTGCAGCAGATAGCCGTCATCGATGCGCTCCCAGAGCGCGGTGCAGGCCTGCTGCACAGCGGCCGGCTGATCCCATGCCAGGAGCGGCTGGCCCGCAAAGTAGTCGAAAAGCGTCTGCATCTCGCCATACAGGTCAGGCGCGCGCCATTCCGCGTCCGCAGCGATGGGCGCGAGCACATCAGGGTCGGCGCCGGTCCTGAGATACTCGCGGGCCGGCAGGACGACGGCACGATCCATCTTGGCCGTGGATTTCTGCGTCGCCGGATCGAACAGGCGGAGCGATTCGACCGTCTCGCCCAGGAATTCCACGCGCAACGGGTCGCCATAGGCTGTCGAAAAGATATCGACGATGCCGCCGCGGATGCTGAACTCGCCGGGAATTTCGACGACCGATACCCGCCGATAGCCCAGCCGGAGAAGGCCCGCCGTCAGGACCTCGCGTTCGATTGCCCCGCCGACCTTGAACGTCAGGACGGTGCTGGTGAACGTCTCTACCGGCATGAGCCGCTGCATCAGCGCATCGATCGAGGTCACCACTTTGGCCGCGGGCAACGTCCGGATTTGATGGAGCGCGTTCATGCGCCGGGCGATCAGCCCGACGTGGGGAGCGGTGGCTTCGTAGGGCAGAGTTTCCCACCGCGGAAAGAAGGCCAACGACGTCTCGGGCAGCCCCGACAGCTCGTGATAAAAACGCAAGTCGTCGTACATCCGTGCCGCTGCTTCATCGCTTTTAGTGACGATCAGCCAGGGCTGGGAGCCGAGCCGGCCCGTTTTGGGATGCATCAGCTGCGTCAATGCAAATCCCGCCGTCGAACCGTGTAATCCGGTCAAGCAGGGTCTGGCGCCTGGTTTAGCGAGCGCGTCGGCGACGGAGGTGCAACAGGGGGCCGTGAGAGGTGACGAAGACGCGTGTGACACGGTGTTAGTGGGAATGAGAGCGGATTCGTTGGATCAGCGCGGTCGTCGACATGCCCGGCACCAGCGGGATCGTCTTGACGGTTCCTCCCCGCGCTTCCACGACCTCGCGTCCGATGATGCGGTCGACCGACCAATCGCCGCCTTTCACCAGCACATCCGGTTGCAGGGCGGTGATCAGATTGAGAGGGTCCGGTTCGGGGAAGATCACGACGTAATCCACGCAGGCCAGGGCGCCGACCACTTCGGCGCGCTGGGCTTCACCCACGATCGGACGATCGGGCGCTTTGTTCAAACTTTTGACGGAGGCGTCGCTGTTCACCCCGACCACGAGGAGGTCGCCGAGCGCCTTAGCCGCCTGGAGATACCGCGTATGGCCGATGTGCATGAGATCGAAACAGCCATTGGTGAAGACGATCCGCTTGTTGTCGCGGCGCGCCCGTTCGAGCAGGGGGATCAACTGCGCTGTCGTCAGGACGTTTTCGGGCATGCTCCCATCATACCGACTGCGTAGTCAGATAGAAAGAGAATCGGCCGTGCCCAGGCTGACGGCGACGTCGGGCGGTCAGTCTTCCTCATCGTCGGCCACGCCGCCCAGGCCGATGACCGCGCCGTGTCTGGCGATGATCGCATCCATCGCCTGTACCGCTTTGTTGCGGCGTTGATCGTACAAGCCGGGCGGCGCCGGCACGAGCGAAGAGAGCGCGAGACCCGCGAGACGGTAGGAGGTTTGCGGCTTGATGACGGCGCGCAGCGTCTCGCGCACGCTCGGCCACATTTCGGGATCATAATTGAGCGGATGCGCGAAACGCCGTTGTTTCGTCGTAATGGTAAAGCGCGCGTCTTTGAGCTTGACGGTGCAGCCTCCGGCGGCGAGGCCTTCCTGTCGCAGGTCTCGCGCAAGAGTCCGCAAGAAACCCCGCAAGACCTCTTCCAGAAATACCGGATCGGCGGTGTCGTGCTCGAACGTGGTCTCATGGCTCGCGCTCTTGGATTCCCGGTCGGCCACGACCGGCTCATGGTCCTGTCCCTCAGCGAGGGCGCGGATCCAGGGAAGCCGGGCGCCGAACAGGCGCGCCAGCGTCCGGTCCCATTGCGGATCCAAGAGGCCGCCGATGGTCGTGATCCCGAAGGGCTCCAGCCGCGCCGCCGTTTTCGGGCCGATGCCGGGTAGCGCCCGCGCCGGAAGCGGGCGGAGAAACGCCGCTTCCTGCCCGGGGTCGATCACTGCGAGGCCGTCCGGCTTTGACGCATCGGCGGCGATTTTCGCCACCGTTTTGCCGGTGGCGACCGCGACCGTACAGGTGAGGCCGGTCGCCTCGAAGATGGAACGCTTCACAAGCCGCGCGAGCGCGGCAGGATCCGGGTGACGCGTCTGGAGGTCGGTCGTGTCGGCGTAGAACTCATCGATGCTGCTCCATTCCGTCGCAGGAAAGAGCCGGTCGCTGACGGCTCTCATCTCGTCGTGGAGACGGCGGTACAGCGGCCGGTCGGGAGGAATGAGGATCAACTGCGGGCAGAGCCGCAGGGCCTCGGCGGTCGGCATCGCCGAACGGACCCCGAAGGCACGGACGGCGTAGCTCGCTGCGGCGATAATGCCTCGAGGCGCCGGCCCGCCGACGGCAACCGGTTTCCCGGCAAGGTCCGGTTCCTTGACGACGGCCGCAGAGGCGAACATTGCGTCGACGTCACCGAACAGAATCTGGCGCGGCCATCGGGACATGGGGCCACCGGAGAGGCGGTTGACAGATCTGCGGAAAGCCTAGAGCGTTGCCGAAGAAAAATCCAGTTCCAGTTGGCCTGGGAGCTCTGAAGTCGTGGACGGCTCGGTGCCGGCGTTGTCCGGCGAAGGGCGCGGCAGATCGGCGGAAGAGACCTCGTGAAGAGACCCTCGGCAGCTTCCGCAGTGGTGGCGGCGGGGTTGGATGGTCCGTCGCTGGCGGCGGTAGATGCGGCCGCATCGCCCGCAGCGCCACGCAAACCGGGAGAGGGCCTGCACCTCTTTCTTCAAGGTATGGTACATGGTCACCGCGAGCATCCCGTCGCGATTCATTTCTCTCATCTTCCTCATAAAGTCCGGCCCGTGGTTCGGCCGCCGCTTGAGGATGTCGTATTGCCATTGGTGGATCATTTCATGCGCGAGCGTGCTGACCAGTTCGTTCAGCCCAACGTCGGACCGTGCCAGCAAGGGCGTCAACAGGGGAACCGAAAGGCGAATCTCCCGTTTCGTCGCGTGGGGGACCGTCATGTCGCGCCGCGATGAACGGGGCCCCGTGCGGCTGACGAACATGCCGACGGACGAGGTCAGCCGGCTGCTCCACACGATGGCAATCGGGGGAAGCGCATCGTCGAAGTACCGGGCGTTGAGATCGGTCCAGATGTCTGCGAGC
>JBKPKC010000303.1:0-8179 GCA_046765595.1 Nitrospirota bacterium | reverse complement strand
GATCGATGCACTCTTGGGCTCGCCCGATCCGTTCACGATCGTCGAAATGGGACCCGGTAAGGGGCTATTGGCGAACCACCTATTGACCCACGGTCAGGAGTTCTCGACATCTCTTGGTCAACGTCTTCGTTATGTGCTGGTTGAATGCAGCCCTGCCATGCGGGAAGTCCAGAAAGGACAGTTGAGACCCTGGTTGAAGTCGGCCTGTACCGTGAGCTGGCTGGAGGATCTCGACAGTCTTGCTGCCGACAGCATCACGGGCTTAATGCTGAGCAACGAATTGCCCGACGCCTTTCCCGTGCATCGGGTTCAGAAGGTCGATCATGCCCTCAAGGAAATCTTCGTGGATGTCAGGGACGGCCGTTTCGTGGAATGCTTTCTCGATCCCTCGACGCCTGAGATCGAAGACTACTTCCGGCGGCTGCACCTTGAGCTCTCCGACGGATATCGAACGGAGGTCAACCTCCGTGCCCCTCGCTGGATGCGCCAAGTGGCGGACAGTCTGCACCGCGGCGTAGTCATCACCATCGATTACGGTCATTCCGCCGACGATTTGTACGGCCCGGAACGATCCAAGGGCACGCTCCTGTGCTATTCCTCGCAGATGGCGTCCGAAGATTCCTTTGTGCGGGTCGGCCTGCAAGATATGACTGCACACGTGGATTTCACGACGCTCGCGACGGTCGGGGAGGAGGCCGGTCTGTCCGTGACGGGCTTTACCAACCAAATGAGCTTTCTCATGGGTCTCGGCGTCGAAGACATGCTCGCACGCCTCACGCCCGAATCTCCCGAATTCCGGGCGGCCCTCCATTTACTCAAGCCGGAGGGCATGGGACGAACCTTTAAAATCCTCGTGCAGCACAAAGGACTTGAATCGCCGAAACTCGACGGGTTGACGTTCAAACCGTTCTTCGGATCAGCATTGAGCCGGCATGCCGCGGCATAGGGATTGACAACGATCATGGCGGACGAAGCAGTCCCATTGAACTATCTGCCGATTCTGCTGTTCATCGGCATCTCGATCGTCTTCGCGGCGGTTCAGCTTCTCGCCGGACGCTTGGTCCGGCCGCATCGCCCCTACCGCGCCAAGCTCAATCCCTATGAAAGCGGGAGCCCGTTGTTTTCGGATGCCCGCGTGCAGTTTCCGATGCGGTACTACATCATCGCCATGCTGTTCGTCATCTTTGACATCGAAGTGATCTTCATCATTCCCTGGGCCGTGCGCTTTCAATCGCTCGGTCTTCTTGGCCTGGTCGAGATGCTCGTGTTCATCGCGATTCTCCTTGTGGGACTCTGGTACGCGTGGATGAAGGGTGCGTTAGAATGGGATTGAACGTGATTCAGCGGATCCTGCCGGCGATCAGCCCATCCGGCTTCGCACCCCGCCCGGTGTGGGGCCCCGCTGCAGGCGGCTGGGCGCCCAGATCGCCGTCACCCGCTCAATCCCATTCTAAGAAGAAGGAAAGAGTGAGTGGACGATGAGCGTCTTTGAACGACAATTTGAGGCCAATATTCTCACGACCAATCTGGATGCGTTGGTCAATTGGTCGAGGAAATCGGCCCTGTGGCCGATGACGTTCGGCCTGGCCTGTTGCGCCATCGAGATGATCGCCAGCGTGTCCTCACGCTATGACATTGACCGGTTTGGGGCGGGAGTCTTTCGCGCGTCGCCCCGCCAATCGGATCTGATGATCGTGGCCGGCACCGTCACGCGCAAGATGGCCCCTGTCATACGCCGGATCTACGACCAAATGCCGGAGCCGCGCTACGTCATTTCCATGGGCTCCTGCGCCACGTCCGGCAACCATTACAACAGCTATGCGGTCGTGCAAGGAGTCGATCAAATCGTGCCGGTCGACGTCTACGTTCCAGGCTGTCCCCCTCGGCCGGAAGCGCTGATGGACGGGCTGATGAAACTGCAAGAAAAAATCCAGCGTGAAAAGGTGTTCGTGAAATAAAGGGTCACCAACGACGAGCGCCGAGTGATCATACGCCTATGCAGCCCCTGATTGAGACAATGATGACGAGGTTTCCCGAGGCGGTGCTGTCCGTCGAGGCCGATACGGCACGCGCCGAGGTGACCGTCCAGGTGGCCGCCGAACGGATCCTGGACCTGGCGCGTTTCCTTCATGATGCGCCCGACGCCTTGTTCGACCATTTGACCGATATTTGCTCGGTCGACTACCCCGAAGATCGCCAGCGGTTCGAAGTCGTCTACCATGTGCACTCGCTGCCTCATCACCGACGACTCCGTCTGAAAGCTCGCGTCTCGGAAGATGATCCGACGATTGCTTCCGTCACCTCAGTCTGGAAAGGTGCGGAATTTCTGGAGCGGGAAGTCTACGACATGATGGGGATCCGCTTTACGGGACACCCGGATTTGCGGCGCATCTTGTTGCCGGAGGATTATGCCGAAGGTTACCCGCTGAGGAAGGATTTTCCCGCTGAAGGTCGAGGCTGGCGCAGTCAGTTCGAGTTCATCCCCCGGCTGGACGAACCGCCGGTCGAGGAGGCGGAAGGCGAGGTTCCCGAAGCTCAAAAGGAGGCGTTCAGGGCGGAAGTGCCTTCGGACACCAGGCGCCGTGAGGAGCTGCTGCTCAACATGGGCCCTCAACATCCGAGCACCCACGGCGTGCTGCGCGTTGTCCTCGAACTGGACGGCGAGCGCATCGTCAAGGCCACTCCCGATCTGGGCTACCTGCATCGGGGCGTCGAGAAGCTTTGCGAAGGCCTGGCCTACATGCAGGTCATCCCTCACACGGACCGGCTCGATTACGTGTGTGCGATGGCGAACAATTATGCCTATGTCCGTGCGGTCGAAAAACTGCTCGGCATTTCGATTCCTGAACGCGCGGAATACGTTCGTACGATCGTCGCGGAAATGCAGCGGATCGTCGGCCATCTGTTTTGGCTGGGAACGCAGGCGCTCGATATCGGCGCCATGACGGTATTTTTCTGGACGTTCCGGGAACGCGAGTCCTTGTTGGACATGTTCGAAAAGCTGTGCGGTGCCCGCCTCACGTTGAATTATTACCGCATCGGCGGCGTCGACAGCGACCTCACGCCCGATCTGGTCTTGCGCCTCAAGACGTTTCTCGACGCGTTTCCCGAGAAAGTGAAAGAGTACGACTCGCTCATCGCATCCAACCGCATCTGGCTCGGCCGCACGAAGCAGGTCGCCGTGATCACGGCGGAAGATGCGATCAATTTCGGATGCACCGGCCCGGTGCTGCGCGGTTCAGGCGTGGCGTACGACGTGCGCAAAGCGGAACCCTACGGCGTCTACGACAAAGTCGACTGGGAAGTGCCGGTCGGCAAAAACGGCGACACCTACGACCGGTATTGGGTTCGAATGGAGGAGATGCGTCAAAGCGCCAGGATCATCAAGCAATGTCTGGATCAGCTGCCGCAAGGTCCGATCATGGCCGACGCGCCGCAATATATTCCGCCCCCTAAGCCCAAGGTCATGCGCGACATGGAAAGTCTGATCCACCATTTCATCATCTTTACGCAAGGCTTCAAGCCGCCGAAAGCGGAAACGTACTGTGCGAGCGAAGCCCCGAAAGGCGAGCTCGGATTTTTCATCGTGAGCGACGGCAGCGCCCGTCCGTATCGCCTGAAGATCCGCGCCCCATCGTTCGTCCACATGGGCGCGTTCGACCATATGGCGCGGGGCTATTTGATTTCCGACATCATCACGATTTTCGGCACGTACGACATCGTGATGGGCGAATGTGATCGGTGAGTGGAGAGAATGGTCACCCGTCATCTATTGATCGAGACGGCATGAAGTTATCCGAAAAGCATAAAGGTGAAATAGAGAGCATCCTCGCTCGCTATCCGGTCAAGCGGTCGGCGTTGATTCCCTTGCTGTACCTGGCGCAGCGGGAACGCGGCTATATTACCGAGACCGCAATGGTCGAGATTGCGAGGATTTTAAAGCTCACGCCGCCTCAGGTGTATGAGACCGTCACCTTCTACACCATGCTCAATTTGAAACAGGTGGGTAAGTTTCACATTCAAGTCTGTAAGTCATTGATGTGCGCGCTTGTCGGCTCCGATACGCTCGTCGGCTGGATCAAAGCCAGGCTGGACATCGGTCCGGGCGAGACCACTCCCGACGGCGCCTTCACGCTGTCGACGGTGGAATGCTTGGCCGCCTGCGGCACGGGTCCGATGATGCAGATCAACGACGATTACTACGAACGGCTGACGGAAGAAAAGCTCGACCGCATTCTCTCCGACCTGACGTCGACCGGATCGAGTGCATTAAAGACCGGCCCGTTCATGTGGCCGGAGCCGCTTGCCGCGAAAGGTGAGACGCCCGTACGGTAGATACCATGCCGAACCACGAACCGATTCTGATTAAAAACATGAGTCAACCCGGCTACTCGGGAACGTTGGCCGAGTATGAAAAGACTGGCGGCTATGAGGCGCTGAAGAAGATTCTGGGAAAGGTGCCGCCGGCCGACGTCACGCAACTCGTGATCAAGTCCGGATTGCGCGGCCGCGGAGGCGCCGGGTTCCCGACCGGCGTCAAATGGGGGTTCCTCCCCAAAGATCATCAGGGTCCGCGCTATCTCTGCTGCAACGCGGACGAAAGCGAGCCCGGGACATTCAAGGACCGTCAACTGATCGAGCGCGATCCGCATCAGATTTTGGAAGGAATCGTCCTGGCCTGCTATGCGATCGGCGCCGAAACAGCCTACATCTATATCCGGGGCGAATTCGTCCTCGGAGCGCGCATCCTCGAAGAGGCGATTGCGGACGCCCGCCGGGCCGGCTACATCGGTAACAACATCCAGGGGACCGGCGTCACGGTGGACGTCTGGGTCCATCGCGGAGCGGGCGCGTATATCTGCGGAGAAGAAACGGCGTTACTGGAATCCTTGGAAGGCAAGCGCGGACTGCCGCGCGTGAAGCCGCCGTTTCCGGCGACGCATGGGCTCTACAACAAGCCGACGGTCGTCAACAATGTCGAAACGCTCGCCAACCTTCCGCACATCATCAACCGGGGGGCCGAGTGGTTTGCAGCAATCGGGTCGCCTCCGAAAAGTACGGGCACCCGCATCTTCTGCGTCAGCGGCCATGTCAAGCGCCCGGGAAATTATGAAGTACCCATGGGCATCACGTTCCGCGAGCTGATTTATGAGCATGCCGGCGGCATGCGCTCGGACAAGCCCTTGAAGGCCTTTATTCCAGGAGGCGCTTCGGCACCGTTTCTCACGACCGATCATCTCGACGTGAAGATGGATTTCGAATCGGTCGCGGCTGCAGGATCGATGCTGGGGTCAGGCGGCGTGACGATCATGGAGGAAGGCACGAGCATGGTGTGGGCCGCGCTGCGCCTGATGGAATTTTTCTATCACGAGTCCTGCGGCAAGTGCAGTCCATGCCGCGAAGGCAGTTCGTGGCTGGTGCAGACGATGCGGCGCATCGTCGCAAAGCAGGGCCGCGCGCAGGATCTCGAGACACTGACGGATCTCTGCAAGAATATCGCCGGCAGAACCGTCTGCGCCTTCGGGGACGCGGAGGTCGCGCCGATCATGAGCACGTTGAAGCATTGGCGGTCGGAATACGTCGCACTGATTCACGAGGCTGAAGCGTCGAATCTTCTGCGGCCGCAGCCCGCGGCGGCGAGGCCCTGAAGGCGGTTACTGGTGACCCTGACAGTGACCTACCCATTTAAGATGCATGAAGACGAACGAGATGTCTAATACCTCGACAGGGACAGTCCGGCTGACCATCGACGGCATCGAGATCACCGTGCCCAAGGGCACGCTGGTGATCGAGGCCGCCCGCCGCGTCGGCGTCATGATTCCTCACTTCTGCTATCACCCGAAACTGAAGCCGGACGCCAATTGCCGCATGTGTTTGGTCGAAATCGAAAAGATGCCCAAGCTACAGACCTCCTGCAGCACCATTGCGACCGAGGGCATGTCGGTGCGGACGGCGACCAGCGTCGTCAACGATGCCCACAAGTCCGTGCTGGAATTCATCCTGGCCAACCACCCATTGGATTGCCCGGTGTGTGATCAAGGCGGGAAATGCGACCTTCAAGATTTCTCCCATCAGTACACGGCCACGGGCAGCCGGTTCAGCGAGCGCAAACGCATCTTTCAAAAGGAATATTTCAGTCCCGTCATCGAAACGCAGATGAACCGCTGCGTTCAATGCCTGCGCTGCGTTCGCTACTGCGACGAAGTGATGGACGTAAAAGCCTTGGCTCCCGCCGGCCGGGGCACGATGACCGAGATCAAGGCGTTCGGACCGCACCCGCTCGACTGCGAATTTTGCGGCGGCTGCGTGCAGATTTGTCCGGTGGGCGCCATCACCAGCCGGCTCTCCATGTACGAGTACCGACCGTGGATGGTCAAACGCGCCGATACGGTCTGCCAGTATTGCGGAGACGGCTGCCAGATCACGGTTCAGACCAAGGACAATCATCTCATCGAAGTGAATTCGTCGTATGGGGCCGGCCGCAACAACGGCGATCTCTGCGCGCGCGGCTTTTTCGGATTTCACGCCACGAGCCGCCCTGATCGCCTCACCAAGCCGCTCGTCCGCAGGAACGGCGTCCTCGTGGAAACGACGTGGGAAGACGCGCTCGAATACGCGGCACAGCAAATCAGCAGGCTGAAGGAGGCTCATGGCGCCGACGCATTCGGCGGATTGATCACCAGCCGCTGTACGAACGAAGAGTTGTATCTCTTTCAAAAATTCATGCGCTGTGTCATCGGCACGAACAATCTCGACAGCAGCGCCCGTTACGGCCATATCAACGCCGTACAGGCGATGCGCCGGGTGCAAGGGACGCATCGTTGGACGGTCACCTTCGACGACATCCTCGACGCCGACGTGCTGCTCCTCGCAGGAACCAGCATCACCGAAACCAATCCGATTGCCGGCCTCAGGGTCAAAGAGGCGGTCAAGAAGCGGGATGCTCGTCTCCTGACCATCGAAGTGACGCAGCCGGGCATCGACTCGATCAGTAACATCACGAACCTGGCTGAACACCACATCGGCGTCCTGACGGCATCCTTCGGTGATGCGCTGCTCGGCCTGCTGAAAGGCGTTATCGAGGGCAGGCACATGGATGCGTCGATCCAGAACCGGTCGGCAGGGTATGTCGCCGCCCTGTCGGAAGCCCTCGGGAGAATGCCCTGGGAAGACCTTGAAGAATCCACGGGAGCCGACCGCGACCGCTTCCTCGAGATGGCTGCGGCCATCGCCGACGGACGGCGGGTCGTGGTCCTCGCCGGTCAGGACTTATTGCGGAGCGCCGGCGGCTATAGCGCCTGCCTGAACCTGCTCGATCTGCTTCTGCTGACCGGAAAACTGACAACACCGGGCTGCGGCTTTGCGCCGCTCGCCGAAGAGAACAACGATCAAGGCGCCGTAGAAATGGGAGCCATGGCCGAACTGCTTCCGGGGGCGCGGGACGTCGGCGCCGCCGAAGAACGTGCAGCAGTCGGGCGCGTGTTGAAAAGCCAGCTTCCGACCGTCGAAGGCGCCGCCCTCAACGAGATGATCGACAAGGCCAGAGCCGGGCAGTTGAAAGCGATGGTCGTTGTCGGGGAAAACCCGGTCGGCACCCTGCCCACCCACCTTGACGTGGCGCAGGCGATCCGGAGCTTGGAGCTCTTGATCTGCCAGGAACTCTTCCTCACCGAAACGGCCGCGCTCGCGCATGTCGTGTTGCCGGCCGCTGCACCGCTCGAGAAGGCGGGGACTTGGACGAATGAAGAGGGCCACGTGCAGATGATTCGTCCCGCGGTCGATCCGGCGGGCGAGAGTCGGCCGGATTGGGAAATCCTGTCTGCATTGTCGATGCTCTTGGGCACGTCGGCGGAGTACGGGGACAGCAAAGATGTCCTCAAGGAAATCCGCGGCGTCATTCCCGGCTATGGACTGTCGGGGCCGGCGCCGATCCCGCCGAAGGTCAATCCTATAGCTGTCGAACGGTATGTCGCCGGGGACTATCGCAGGGACCTCGCCAATCGTTATACTCTGGCCCCGCGCCGTCCCAAGGCCGAAGGCACCGCCTGGCAGATGCGTCTGACGCAGAGCCTCTTTCACTCAGGGAAGTTGTCGACACGCGCGAAAGGGCTCCTTGAGTTGGAACAGCAGGGCGTGCTGCGGATGAACCGCACCGAAGCTGGCCGGCTGGGTATTGCCG
>JBKPKC010000302.1:0-2067 GCA_046765595.1 Nitrospirota bacterium | reverse complement strand
CCTGAAAACAACGACCTACCGGATCTACACAGCATTGGTAACCCACCCGCTGGACGATCCACGCGTTTCTCGACGCGCAATTCGGCTACCCCGTCAAACTGTTCTCTTTGCCCTGTTGCGACACGACGGTCAGTTTGACCTTACCTGACTGGATATAGAACACCGTCTCGGCGGCCTCCCCTTGCGAAAACAGCGTCCGTTTTTTAAGGGGCAGAAGACTGGTTTTGCCTTTGCCGACTTTCGTGAGAAACAACTGAGGGTCAAAGAGCGGCGTCCGTGAACGTGCCATCGTCAACTTTTCTAATGGATGTGGTTCCGGCTCAACGACATACGAGATCGACATTTGCACTTGCGGTATCAAGAAGCGCATGAAGCGCTGCCGACAATCTCAGCGCCCACGGTAGGTCTGATGACCGACTGGTCAAAATCGCTCACATTATAGAGAGATGCCCGGTTCTACAGCTTGATAAGGTTCGCTCGTGATCCACCCTCTCCTTAGAGAATAGATTGCAACTGTAGGTTTTCTCAGCAAAATTCATCAACCGAGAGAGCGGAGCGAGCTAAGTCCGGCAAGAGAAACCTATTTAGAAGGCCAATCTCAAATTAATTCCTCCAGAGTATCGGAATGGTCAGTTTTGGACAGCCTGGCTTTCGCCCGCCGCTCTAACATGCCGCATGATCACTAAGTCTTACCTAATTCTTCCTATCCTTACTGTTTTGCTATCTCGATAAATGGGACAACACAGGAGCCTGTATGAACCAATCACAAAATAATGGACACATGACGGCAGAGGGCCATTCGGCGGAAAAAACTTTAGGTGACTCTCAGGACACCAGGGTCAGCGCCCAGCGAGGGGCCTACTCCCAGCTACAGCAATGGAACCGATTGCTGGAGCGGAAACTCGCCGAGCGCACTCAGGAGCTAGGCCGTGCCCTGGTGGATCTCCGGTCCCTGTCGACCGCGCTCGATGCTGCGGAGCAGCGTGAACGCACGTGCCTGGCGACAGAGTTACACGATTATTTGGCGCAGTTACTCGTGCTCGGCCGTATGAAAATCGGACTGCTGCAGCGGCTCTCTTTGCCTTCAGCGTGCGATGAGATGGTCCAGGAAGTCGAGGACGTGTTGACTCAAGCCTTACAGTATTGCCAGACGTTGATGGCCGAATTAAGTCCACCTATCCTGCGCGAACAAGGACTGGTCGCTGGGATTCGAGCGCTCGCTACACAGATGAAGCGTCACGATCTGGAAGTGCGAGTGGACCTGGATCAGATCGATGAGTGCGCCATTCCTCTCAGTTGCTCCGTCCTGCTCTTTCGCTCGGTGCGGGAACTGCTGATCAACACGGCGAAGCATGCGGCCGTGAAACAAGCGACGGTCCGCCTAGCCTGCGACCAGGGCCTGCTTCAGATAGTTGTGCGTGACGAGAGCGGCTTCGATCTCGCGGCCTCGCAAAGACCACAGCCTGCCGGCTCGGGAAGCGTTCTCTCTTCGAAGATCGGCCTCCTCACGATACGGGAACGAATGAAAGTCTTGAACGGTCGCTTTGATTTCGTTTCGGCGCCGAAGCAGGGAACCAGGCGACCCTTACTTTGCCGCTCGGCCCGCGCAACACCTCAATGCTCTCTGCATGAGAGAAGGCTTGCGGGCGGTCGGCGGAGCTATGAAGGAGGAGGATCTATGTCATGTCAACGCTGCAAAGGACTGCTGATCCGTGAACCTTTCGAAGAACTGAGAGCTGAGATAGGGCGTACGTGCCTGACAACACGATGCGTGAATTGTGGGTGCATCGAGGATTCCGTGGTTCGTACCAATCGTCTCCACCATCCTGGCAAAAGGGTGGGGACCTCAGGCCGTGGTCACAATTGGAGAAGTCGTGTTCCTGCGACCCCACTGTGACAGGGTGGCACAAAGATCAGGACTCCCCTGAATACGCTGGTGACCGCATCAGTCTGTAAGGCGACGTCATATGTAAGCTTTGTTCATTGTGTGAATAACTGGCAATGAGAAATGTCCCAAGTTATTTGGGCCAATCTGAGCAATTCTGGCCAAACTGCCCCCTCCAGGAA
>JBKPKC010000301.1:0-7786 GCA_046765595.1 Nitrospirota bacterium | reverse complement strand
ATCCGGAGCCGGACGAGGTCAACCCACCAAACCCCTGAGTGGAACAACGGACGTTCACTGATGGAAGGTTTCCTTACGGACAATGCCACGCGCCGCTATCGAGGTCAGGTGGGAAGCAGCGTCACGTGAACCGTGCGTTCCCGCGGGCCGTCCATTTCGACGAGGAGCACCGATTGCCAGGTGCCCAAGGCCAATTGCCCGTCCAAGACCGGCAGGGTAAGCGACGGCCCGAGGAGGGAAGCTGCCATATGCGACCAGGCATGCGAGGGATCGTGGGCATGGCGGAAGCGAATTGAGGGAATGATCTGCTCGACGACGTCAAGCAGATCCTGTTCGGTGCCTTCCCCGACTTCGCCGGTGGTCAGGGCTGCGGTAGTATGCGACACGAAGAGCGAGCAGAGACCGTGGCGCATGTTCGCGCGCCGGATCACCGATTGAACCCGCTCCGTGAGATCGACTACCTCCTTGAGCTTTGCAGTGCCGACCTCGAGCACCTCCGGCATACCGCCTCCACATCGGATCATCGCTTGATCATAGAGAAGTAAGGGCCCGGAAGGAAAGCCCATGACAGCCTTCGGCTGGGTCTAGCGTCATTATCCGCCCTGGGATCTGCGCACCCGCGCGGCGCGGGTGCGCCCGAGCAGGGAGGACACAAAGAGAGACACTGCCGTCAGGTAAGCCCGCATGCCCAGGGAACGCATGACCAACCTCCTCGCTATCGTATCTGGAGGGAAGGTAATGGCAGCACATTAAGCCAGGCTTAGCCAAAGCTTAGAACCTTCTCACCCGTGCTGGTCGCGGAGGTTCGTCTCTGCTAGGCTCCGGCTTATGTCTCAGTCCCTGGTGGCGTTCATCATTCTGTTTTTTGCCGCGGCGCTCCTGCGCGGCTTCAACCTGCTCAACCGATCGCACGCTGAACGTCTCGCCGCCGTCGTGTTTTCGATCAGCCTGCCGGCGACCATTCTGGTGTCGCTCGACGGCATCGAGTTCGCGCCGACCGCATGGAAGCTCCCGGTCGCAGCCTCCCTCGTCACGATCCCAATGCTCATTGCCGCGTGGCAGCTGGCTCGCCTGCTGCGGCTCTCCCGTGCCACCCGTGGCGGCTTGCTTCTCGGGACCGGCTGCATCAACTCCGTGTACTTCGCGTATCCCGTCGTCCTCGCGACGCTTGGAGACGCCGGGCTCGCTCAGGCGGTGTTGTTCGACTTGGGCCAGACCACGCTCACCTTGACCCTGCTCTATGGCGTGGCGATTTGGCACGGAACCGGAGCAGCCGAAGCCCCATCGACGATTCGACGTTTTCTCGCCGCGCCGCCGCTCTGGGCATTGGGCGCCATCCTTCTGCTGAAATTCTCCGGAGTCCGCCTGCCGGTGTGGCTGCTTGATCTACTGTTGCCTTTACACCTGACGACGACGCCGCTGGCAAGCTTGGTGCTGGGAATGTCGACCAGCCTAGCCGGCCGCGGCACACTTGGGCTTGCTGCATTGGGAGTGGTGCTCCGGATGGGCGGGGGGATGCTCTTGGGATTCGTGGGCGCCGATCTCTTAGGCTTGGCAGGCGTAGAACGGGTGGTGGTGATCCTGGTGGCCGGGATGCCGTCGGCGGTCACCGCCGTCATCTTTGCGGCAGAGGCGGGACTGGACGAAGACCTGGTGGCGTCAATCGTGGCCTTGTCGGTGGCCGCCGGCGTTCTGCTCCTGCCCTGGCTGCCTCAGTTCACGGCCTGGCTGTCCGGCTAGTGCGACAAATGGAATGGTGGCGCCGAGCCAAGCCCACGCGCGCGCAACGGGGGTCCCCACACCGGGCGGGCGCGAGCACGATTGGGCGGCTCGGCGACAGGACCCGTCGTCTCCGCCCTTCACGTTTCCATCATTTCCAATCGTGCGTCGAACTCGTGTCCACACGACACGCAGCGGATGCAGTCGGATTCGACCGTAAATTCGTCTGACCGGATGCCCATGCCTCCGCAATCAGGACAACGGGCCAGATGCACGCGTTGATCGTCCAGCGTTTCGTATTGACTGCCGCGGAAGCAATAAACCGGTTTCCCGTCCAGGAGCCAGGGATTGCCGGCGTTGTCCACCACCGGCAAGGCGAGATAATGATGCTTCACATAATCTGTAATGGCCTGCTGGTTCGCAAAGCCGTCCTTGATGAATTTGCCCGTCGCCGCTTCGTACAGCGCCTGATCCTTGGCAATCGCTTTCGTCGGTCCCATGTCCACCTCCCTGCTTCGCGTGAACGTGCGTAGCGGATCGACCGCCGCGCCGTGACGGAGAGTCTGTCGTTAGATGACGCCGGAGTAATAGCGAAGAATGTTGGAAACTGAAATCACGCCGATGATTTCGCCGTCTTGCGCCACAGCCAAATGTCGCGTCGCCTGCTCCTTCATGAGCCTGACGGCCTCGATGAGCGGCCGATCTCCGCGAATCGCGACGAGCGGCCTCCTCACGCAGGCCTGGACTGGCGTGGTATTGGCATCAAGGCCGTTAGCCACGACGTCTCGTGCCAACGCTGAGTCTGTGATGAAGCCGACGTACGCGTGGCTGTCGGTGACGAGCAGTGAGCCGGTCTTCCATTTCTGCATCAAGCGGCCGGCTTCCCGCAACGTCGCCGTTTGCGGAACGCTCCGAAGATCGGGCGACATATGTTCGGCCACTTGGGGACCGGTCAGCACCTGCAAGTCGGAGCGGCCTGTTTTCGGCTCGCCGGCGCGGCGCGCTTCCAATTCAGCGATGCAGCTTTCCAGTACCCGTGTGCGCTGCATCAGATTCTGCCGCTCGCCGTCGAGACCGATGCTCTCGGGCGCCTCTTCCGTCAGATTGACGAGGCCTGCCGCTTCTCCCAACTGCGCATACTGGTAGGCATCAAGAAGCCCGGAGGTTTCTCCGAGGGATTCCGCGATCAAGCGTTCGGACTCGGAATCGAATTCTTCGAGCGTGCGGCTGCCGGTCTTGGCTTTCTTGACAAAGGGCGCCAGCTCTGCGAGCTGTTTGCGCATGCGCTCGATGCTTCGATCAAGAGACAGTCGGGGCTTCTTGGACGCGGTGCGAGTGGGGGCCATAGCACCTCCGATCGGTAAGCCAGGAAGAGAGGCGGCATCTTACCTGTGCACCGTGCGCCGTGGCAAGCAGGGGTCGCGCCCCTGTCTTGTCAGGCCCGGCGAGGGTCCTGTTTATCGCCCGACGCAACGCTGGCCTCCCATACCGTCCGGTGCACACCGAATCGATCCCGAATAATCGGGTCCTACCGGTGCAGGGGTCGTATAGGCGGGAACCGGACGGTCAGGAAGCGCGGACCGCTGCGGCGCGGTCGGGGTCCAGGGAAGTTTGGAGGGGACATCGGACTGTCCCGCCGAAGAGGAAGGTGATGGAGCGGGACGCGCCGAGGACGGCTCGACGGACGGCAGTCCATCAGAAGGCGCAGAAGGCGTGGAGACAGACGGCGAAGCAGAAGGCGGCGCTTCCGTCCCAGGATGCGTCGGCTGTTCCACCCGCCGAGCGGCCTGATCGTCGAGCATCGCGCGAACCGCCTTGAGATTCTCTTCGGCATCGTTCTGAGCGCTGACGTCCTGTTTTTGAACCGGATCCCCGACCATGATCAGCCCGCAGCCGGACGAAAGACACAGCACCAATAGTGCTGCCGCCGTCATTCGCATCGGCGCACAGGTCCTACAAGGCTCCATCCAAGCGTGCTCGCACACTTTTCTCTCACGGGTGATTGGCGCCTAGCGGGTGACGCCTGTCTGGGCGATGTCTCACCTACCCGCCCTGCGCACGCTGAGCGTGCGCTTACCCAGGCTCACCCGCCACCCTGTCGCACTTATGAGCAGGCCGATGGGCGCAGGACCAGCGTTCTACTCCTGAAACACCCGCACCGGCACCTTCCGCCCTTTGATTCTCGCACGTCCGAGGACCTCCAAGATACTCCGTACCAGCCGCTCAGGGACGTCAACGAGCGAGAACCGGTCGGAGATCTGGATGGCGCCAATGAGGTTGCTGTTGATGTTGGCTTCATTGGCAATAGCTCCGACCAGATCGCCCGGCCGGATGCCCGCCTCTCGTCCAGCTCCCACATAGAGACGAGCCATGCCCGCTTCTTGGCCGCGACGCCCTGGCCGATCCGGCCTGGGGTGCGACGCACCACCGCCATGCCCATGGCGGAAGGCGCCGTCGCGCCCTGCCGGGCGGGACCATTCAGCCGGCCTCACCGGTGCGGGAATCTCCTCTTCGACCCGCTCACCGCCCTCCGCCCGAAAAACCAGTTTGAACGCAGCCGCGGCGACGGTCGCCAGATCGCCGGCATCGCCCAGCGTCGTCACGACGCCACGGAAGGTATCCAACTCGCCGTCGCGAATCGTCTCCTGGATTGCGCGGCGCGTGCGCTCCAGCCGCTTCGCCAACAGATCGGCCGCTGAGGGCACCGGCGCAACGACGACCTTGGCCTTGGTGTGCTGCTCGATGCTTCGCAACAACCGCTGCTCTCTGGGATCGAGAATCGTGATCGCGGCGCCTTCACGGCCGGCTCGCCCGGTCCGCCCGATCCGATGCACGTAGACCTCCGCCGAAGAGGGCAAATCATAATTAATGACATGGGAGACGTGCGGGATATCGAGTCCTCGTGCCGCCACGTCCGTGGCCACGAGCAATTCCGTCTGTCCCGTACGAAAGGCCTGCATCACGCGATCCCGCTGCACCTGACTCATGCCGCCATGGATCGCCTCCGCCCGATGCCCCCGGTTGTTGAGCATGAGCGTCACTTCGTCGACTTCCAATCTCGTGCGGCAAAACACCAGGGCCGACTTGGAGCCGGCCATGTCGATGATGCGGGCGAGGGCCGCTCCGCGGTGCGGCCGCGCCACAATGTAGGCGGTCTGCGCCACCTTTGGCGCCGTGCCGGCCTTGACCGGCTCCTTGGCAATCGTGACCTCGATAGGGTCGCGCAGATGCCGGCGTGCGATCGCTTGAATTCGCGGTGGCATCGTGGCTGAAAACAACGCCATTTGTTTCGTCTTCGGCGTCTGTTCCAGGATGGCCTCGAGATCTTCGGCGAAGCCCATATCGAGCATCTCGTCGGCCTCGTCGAGGATGACCATCTGCACTCCGTCCAACTTCATGGTATGGCGCCGCAGATGATCGAGTGCCCGCCCTGGCGTCGCCACAATCACGTCGATGCCACGCCTCATGGCCTGGATCTGAGGACCGATCGCTTGACCGCCGTATACAGGCAATACGCTCACCCTGAATTCCTTGCCGTACCGCTCGACGGCGCCGGCGACCTGGATGGCAAGTTCGCGGGTGGGAACGAGGATAATCGCCGAAGGCCGAGCCTTGGGACCGTGGACAATGCGCTGTAGCAACGGCAGCGTGAAGGCGGCCGTCTTGCCCGTTCCGGTGGCCGCCTGACCCAGGACGTCTCTGCCGGAAAGTAAGGGCGGAATGGCCTCCCGCTGAATAGGCGTCGGTTCTTCATAGCCCAAGGTCTCGAGCGCGGCGAGAAGGCCCGCTTCGAGGCCGAGGGCTGCAAACCCCGGAGAAAAGCCGTGGACGGCTGTGGCGTCAGGCGGATGAGGATGGTCGTGTTTCATCGTCGCCTTCACTCAGTCAATTGTTTCGGCCACAGGGATTCCAATTCCGGAAATTGCTGTCGGTAGTCGGCATGACTGGCCCGCAGGACTTTCAGTGCTTCCTCTCGCCCATACACACCGGTGATCTCGACGTTGTGACGGGCGGCACCCGGTGCCTGTTTGTAGGTGAGAAAATAATGCCGCAGGCGATCGATTAGCGTCACCGGACAATCGCCGATGTCCTTGAAATCACCGTAGGCCGCATCTTCCTTCATCACAGCGATGATCTTGTCGTCCGCCTCACCGCCGTCCGCCAGGCTGAAGCCGCCGATGGGAATGGCCGTCAAGAGAATGTCGCTGTGAGGAATGGTTTTTTCCGTCAAGACGCAAATATCGAGCGGGTCTCCGTCGCCGACCATACCCTTGCGTTTGGCACGCTTCGAAAAGATCGCCGCCACCTTTTCACCGCAATAGGTTTGAGGGACGAGACCGTAATACACCGGACAATAATTGGAGAATCGTTGCGGCCGATCGACTTTCAAGAATCCGCTGTCCTTGTCGACTTCGTACTTCACCGTGTCGGTGGGAACGATTTCAATGTATGCCGTCACAACTTCCGGCGCCTTGTCCCCGATCGACACGCCATGCCAAGGATGCGCCTTGAACATTAACCCCATCAACCGCTGGATCGGATCCCCGAGCGACCGTGCCATCAAGGCCTCCTTGTTCGCGCGAGATCCTGTTGAGCCTCGCGACCGGTGACGGCGATGAACCATTTCGGCTTCATCCGCCCAAAATCTGTTCTCACGTGGCGTTTCAAGGTCGAGGCGGAATCCAAGACGCAGGCACCTCCTCCGTCGCGCACAAAGACGGCCCAATGCCAGCACGGCCGCCCGTACTCGCGATGCCATTTGACGGCGAGAAGCGCGCGAGAGGGCAATGCCGACCAGGAGGAGAAGGAGGTCTGTGAGGCCTGCGCTTCCAGCCCGTACTCTTCGAGCAAGCGTCGCACATAGGTGGTATCTGACCACAAACGGCGATCGGCAGCACCAATGCCCAATCGCCGTGCCGATCGTTGGGCGTTCCTGTAGCTTACGCCTGCCAAGGCCGCTACGCTGGCGATGCCGCAGCCGGTCGGCTCGAGCTGCACGACCGGCTTTAACCTAACGGTCCTTCCACGCTTGCTCGTACCTTTGACCAAAGGGACTTTCCAAATAGCCTTGCTTGAAAGCGAGTGGCCGAAATTGCGCTCCAGGTGGATCACTCCAAACCTGCGCGTACCTTCTCACCCACCCAGCCCTACACCCTTCTTTTTCACCCACCGACCCACCGATTGCTTAGCAATCGATACCCGGGGCGTGCGCTTTACCCATGTGAGCACCGTCAAACAGAACTTGTTCGACCCGGAGCCAATGTGATTCATCCTGGCGACGGGAAAAACCCTTCTGTCTTCGTGTGCGCGTTGGGCGAGCGCAGGAGCGGACCTCGGCCCTACTTTCACTCTTCCTCAGGAAGCTGAATCGGTCCCGCCCATTCCCCTTTGGCCAGCTTTACCTCTTGGTAGCCTCCGTCCGGCCACTGAAACTGCCCCACCTCGTCGACTTGCACGATGAAGGGGTCATCCTCATGGGCCTCGCCGCGAAACCAATACCATCCCGCCTTGGCGGGCTTCGATGTACTCCAATGGTACGGCGCCATCTTGCTTGTCATCGCAGTGCTGAGATCTTGTCGCCCGTTCTGCTACAGTCGCATCGTGACGAACCCTAGCATGAACCGTCTGCCAATAGAAGATGTGCTCCCCGAGCTCCGCGCGGCCTTGTCGCAGGGGAACAATGCACTGCTGACGGCACCGCCGGGCGCCGGCAAGACCACCGGTGTGCCTCTCGCCCTGCTCGACGCGCCCTGGCTGGCCGGCCGCAACATTCTCATGCTGGAGCCCCGACGGCTCGCGGCCAGAGCTGCCGCCCAACGCCTCTCCGCCATCCTCAGCGAGCCGGTCGGAAGTACGGTCGGCTATCGCATGCGCATGGATAGCAAGGTAGGCCCGTCCACGCGGGTGGAAGTTGTGACCGAGGGCGTGCTCACCCGACTGCTGATCGACGATCCTGCCCTCGAGGGCTATGGCGCCATTCTCTTCGACGAGTTCCATGAACGAAGCCTGCAAGCCGATACCGGCCTGGCGCTCGCCCTGGAAACACAACGGCTCATCCGCCCGGAAC
>JBKPKC010000300.1:0-2434 GCA_046765595.1 Nitrospirota bacterium | reverse complement strand
GGGGTACGCTACGTTGAGCAATTGCTGGAGCAGTTTTCGGGCAACGTCGTGTATACCATCGCCTCCTATAACGCGGGACCTTTGGCCGTCGGCAGCTGGATTGCCCAATATCGCGGACAGGGTCAGGACGAGTTCGTCGAGCTGATTCCGTATCAGGAGACACGGCAATACGTAAAAAGAGTCCTGCGCGCTTATCGGGAATACGTGCGCCTCGGCGGCCTGTCCTGACGGCGTTGACAAGCTGTGGGTAAGTTCCTATAGTGCGCCCCAATCGGTGGTAGAGAGGCCGGGAGACCTTACATGGCATTGGATCGATTGGATGCGCTGGAGACCCGGATCAAGGATTTGGTCAAGCTCATCCAGGAATTGAAAAAGCGAAATGCGGGTCTTGAAGACGATCTTCGCCAGACCCGGCAGCGGTTGGCCGATGAAAGCGATTCGAATCGGCGCTGGGCCCGCGAGCGGACGGACATCAAAGCCAGAGTTGAAAAAGTCCTCAGCGATATCGAAGTGTTGGAGGGGTTCGAAGAACGCAAGGAGGTGGCCTTTGACTAAGACGACGGATGTCGAAATCTACGGCCAGCGATACACCATCAAGGGCGAAGCGGATGAAGCCTACATCCGTCGCCTGGCCGGTTTCGTGGACGGTCAAATGCGTCAGATCGCCGAGGGCATGAACACCACCACCCCGTCACGGCTGGCGGTCCTGACGGCGCTCAACCTGGCCCACCAACTGTTTGAAGCGGAAAAGAAACGCGCCCAGGGCGAGGCTGACGTGGAGCGTCGGATGACGTCGCTCATGGAGTCGATCGAAGAGCACGTGCCGACGTCGCTCTTTCGGTGAATGCGCTTGCAAAGGCCCGGAAGCCTTTGCTATCGTGGTGTTGTGGTAGTGGTATTTGCGGAAGCAGGTTCATTGATCGGGACAAGGATGAGGTCAATCATCAACCGGTAAGATCCGGGATACGATTTACGTCGCTGCAAGAATGGATGTGGGTTCGTCAATGTTGGTTCCGTTGAGAGAGTGGAATGTGTCGCAAGGAGTGCTATTGCTCCTCTCGACTCTCGTTGTCTTCCTGGACAGAATCGCAAAGTATGTCATGCCCGCTGAACGGGAGTTCGGCGCAGGCAGACGGGCGGCCGTGTCGGTGTCAGAACCGATAGGACCGTTCGGATTGCGTCTCGCGCGAGTAAGTCCAGTTCGGCGAGCAGTCGGAGGACAGGTCTGGAGGCAGGCGCGCTCCGCTCTTCCAACAACACGTTCATCCTTCCGAAGTCGTTCCTCGGGATAGTCCGGTCGGTCGGCCTCTTCTCGGTACCCATCTGTCGTCTTCCCGCTCCGCTACCCTCTAAACGTTCTACCGTATCAGGCATACGGTTGATGCAGTCACAATTCTGAAAGGGCCCCTCCTATGTCGACTTCCATGCTGCTGTACCTATTCGTTGGACTGATGGGCGCGTTGTTCGGTGTCGGAGTCTATGAACTCCTGCGCCGTTCTTCTCTGAGTGCAAAGCGGGCTCAGGAGGCGGAACAGTCCCGTCAAACAATCCAAAACGCTCAACGTGAAGCAGAGAACATCGTCAAGGAAGCCAAGCTCGAAGCGAAGGATCTAATTTTTCAGTCGAAGGCGGAATTGGAGAAGGAACAAAAGACCAAGCTGCTCGAGTTCGCCACTGCGGAAAAGCGCCTGGTGCAGCGGGAAGAGGCCATCGACAAGCGCCTCGGCACCCTGGACAGGCGGGATGCCGAAGGCCAAAAGCGGGAGCAGGAACTGCTCAAAAAAGAAGAGCGGCTCATCGCAAAAGAAACGGCCTGCGCGCAAGCGGAACGCGAGCATCGCGAAGCGTTGGAACGGGTGGCCGGCATGACGGCCGACGAAGCCAAAAAACAGCTGCTTCAGGAACTGGAAAGCCAAGCCCGACTCGATGCCGCCGGTATCGCCAAGCGAACACTCGAAGAGGCGCGCGAGAATGCCGAGCGCGAAGCGCGAGAGATCATCACGACGTCCATTCAGCGGGTGGTGCGCGACTACGTTTCGGAATCCACGATCTCGGTCGTGCCCATTCCCAACGATGCAATGAAGGGCCGCATTATTGGCCGTGAAGGCCGCAATATCCGCGCCATTGAAGCGGCGACCGGCATCGACCTGATCATTGACGAGACCCCGGAGGCGGTGATCATTTCCGGGTTCGATCCGTTGCGTCGGGAGATTGCCAAGGTCTCGCTCGAGCGTTTGATGCACGATGGTCGCATCCATCCGACGCGGATCGAGGAGTTCGTCGAAAAGGTGAAGGTGGACATCGACAAGCTGATGTACGAAGAGGCCGAGAAAATCATCTTTGAGCTCGGACTCTCGGACTTCCACCCAGAGCTTATCAAGGTGTTGGGCCGCCTGAAATATCGAACCAGCTACGGACAGAACAACCTCTACCA
>JBKPKC010000299.1:0-6546 GCA_046765595.1 Nitrospirota bacterium | reverse complement strand
GGCTAATCCAGCGCCCCGATGAGGTCGCGTTGCATCGCGGTGAGTGTTTGAATGGCTCCCCAACCCTGGGCCAGAAACCCGTCCATGTCTTGCTTCGCAAAGGGCGTCTTCTCGGCCGTTCCCTGAATCTCGACGAACTGGCCCTTGCCGGTCATGACGAGATTCAAATCGACTTCGGCGGTGGAATCCTCGGTGTATGCCAAGTCGACGAGAATTTCACCACCCACCTTGCCGACGCTGATCGCCGCGAGGTAATCGGTCAGCGGCCGCTTTTTGAGTAAACCGCGGGTTTTTAGGATCGCCAGCGCATCCGCGAGAGCGATGAACGAACCGGTGATGGCGGCGGTGCGCGTGCCGCCGTCGGCCTGGATCACGTCGCAATCGATCCAGATGGAGCGTTCTCCGAGCTGGGGCAAATCCGTGACCGCCCGCAGCGCCCGTCCGACGAGCCGTTGAATCTCCAGGGTCCGGCCTCCTTGTTTGCCTTTCACTGCTTCGCGTGGTGTCCGGTCATGCGTGGCCCTCGGCAACATTGCATATTCCGCCGTGACCCACCCCGTGCCCTTGCCTTTGAGAAACGGCGGCACTTTTTCTTCCACGGAGGCCGTGCAAATGACCTTGGTGTCGCCCATTTCAATGAGGACTGATCCCTCGGCGTGCTTGATGAAATTGCGCGTCACTTTGACCGGCCGAAGCTGATCCTTTCGGCGGCCGTCCGCGCGCAGTACACCTGCTGCTGTATTCATGAAATGTCCCCCGAGAAGTTGGGGCATTATAGTGAAGCAACTCTCAAAGCGCAATGAAACGCCCTGCGCGGGAAATCCGCGTCAATGCCCCACTGCCACTACGTGTTGCCTTGTACAATCTCGTGGCACTTGCGTCGATTTCTGTACAGCGGGATAGGGATATTTACGTGTCTATGAATTAGGAGGTCCGCGTGAGATCTGGAAATACTTCGGAGGCCGAAGTCATCTCTGGATCACGACAAATCTGACTTTTTGTGGAGGCATCCATAAGGGACTCTCGTATGTATTCAACCCAGCACAAAGTCATTAATTAGTGGCACAAAAGGTGCAGCCGTTTTAGAGTCGTTCACAGACGATCGAAGCTCACTAAACGACTCGCATCGAACCTCATTCGACGAATAGAGTTTTGGCCCCATGACGTTGCTGCTCGATCGGCCCACTCATCAGGCACTGCTCGACCTCAAACGGGTATTGATTGTCGACGACGAAGAACCGATCCGCCGACTCCTTGGATACATGCTGCAGTCGCACGGTTATGAAACGGTGCTTGCCGCCGATGCCCGGGAAGCCCGGCAACGGCTGGATGACACGTCGTTTGCCCTGGTCTTATGCGACGTCAACATGCCTGGGGAATCGGGGATGGACTTGATCCGTCATATGTTCCGTCAGCACCCGCATACGGCCGCCATCATGGTCACGGGACTCGACAGTCCGCTTCTTGCGAATGCCGCGCTCGAGATGGGCGCCTTCGGTTACATCATCAAGCCCTTCGAAGCGAACGAGGTCCTGATCAACGTGGCCAATGCGCTACGCCGCCGGCGTCTTGAAATCGAGAGCCGTCTCGCTCGGGAAAACCTTGAAGACGTAATCAGAACCAGAACAATGGCCTTGCAGCAGGCCTTGGAATGGCTCGAACGAAGCGAAAAGGAATTGCGCCTCTCACGGGAAGAAACGATTCAACGGCTTGCGATCGCGGCAGAGTACCGGGACAGCGCGACGGCTCAGCATATTCAGCGGATGAGTCATTATTGCGAATTGCTCGCCCGCCGGTATGGATTGTCCAGCGAACGTTGCGATCTGATCCGGACGGCGAGCCCCATGCACGATATCGGCAAAATCGGCACGCCCGATCATGTGCTGCTTAAGCCGGGAAAATTCACGCAGGACGAATTCAACGTCATCGCCCAGCACGCGGAGATTGGCTACCGTATTCTGGCCGGCTCCGATGCGGAAATCTTGAACGTGGCGGCCACCATCGCACTGACGCATCACGAGCGATGGGACGGCAGCGGATATCCGCGCAAGCTGAAGGGAGAGGCGATCCCGATCGAAGGCCGTATTGCGGCGATCGCGGATGCCTTCGATGCGCTCACCACCGCCCGGGTGTACAAACCGGCGTTTGAGTTCGACCATGCCGTCGATCTGATGAGTAAGCATCGCGGCGAGCACTTCGATCCCGAACTGCTCGATGTCTTTCTCGCCTCGCTTGCCGACATCAAGCGCATTCATGAGCAGTACGCCGACCGCATCGCCGGCCTGCCCCGCCAGCTGTAATCCTTCTCAACGTTCACGCTCTATGGTCGTTGAATTCTTGCATTTCGTTGACTGTCCTCGTCCTGCCGCTATACTGCAATCATTCGACAGGGTCGTTTCACTACCACGAGGACGGTGCAACGCCGGCCGTCGAGCTGGAATCGAAAGGACTCCGGATCATGGCAAAGAAAGCTGCAGCCGTCAAAAAAGCGGGGATTACCAGAAACTGGATCGCCTACCTATGTGAATCACTCGTGACCTCCGGCGTGATGCCGACATGGGAAGCGGCCACGTATTTGACCGAAAATCTCTTCGGAGAGTCCCCGAACCCCCGGCTCCTCGGCACCAGCAACGCGTATGAAGTCACGTCGCAATTTCTCCACCGCATGTATCAGCCGCTGGCCGAGGCTGCGTCGCGCGAAGTCACCCTGCCCCACGGCGCGATGCTGCACGTGTTCACCGATATCAGTTTGACGGGGAAATCCGCGGTCCTTGTCGTCTACTTTCCGCCGGAGGGCCAACCGCATCAACTCGTGATGCTCGATGCCGCGAAAGCGTGGGATCTGGTCTTTCAGGACTCGGAAGCCTTTAACCGCTGGGCGGAAGAGCGGTTCCGACTGCTCAAATCGACCCTGACGGCGGCGATCGGGAAGCCGGTCAGACAACCGGCGTTGGCGGCAGTCTCCTGACGGACAATCAACGAGGCTCGTAGTTCAGGTTCGGCGAAAGCCACCGTTCGATCGTCCGCACATCCATCCCCTTTCGACGGGCGTAATCCTCCACTTGATCCTGACCGATCTTTCCGACCGCAAAGTATTTCGCCTCCGGGTGGGCGAAATACCACCCGCTCACCGACGCAGCGGGGAGCATCGCGAAACTTTCCGTCAACGTGATGCCTGTATGCCGTTCGGCTGCCAGCAGATCGAACAAGATGCGCTTCTCCGTGTGGTCCGGACAGGCCGGGTATCCCGGAGCAGGTCGAATTCCCCGGTATCGTTCGCGAATGAGATCTTCGTTCGTCAACTGTTCGCGAAGCCCGTAGCCCCATTCCTGCCTGACTCGCTTGTGAAGAAATTCTGCGAAGGCCTCGGCCAAACGATCGGCCAACGCCTTGGCCATAATGGAGTTATAGTCGTCGTGGTCGCGATCAAACCGGCGGCACAGATCCTCTAATCCGAGCCCCGCCGTGACGGCAAAGGCGCCGATATGATCGGTCCGCCCCGACGATCGGGGCGCGAGGTAATCCGCGAGCGCCAGGTTTGGCTGGCCCTGCGGCTTTTCGCCCTGCTGCCGCAGCGAATGAATGTTGGCGAGCACCGTCTGCTTGGATGCGTCCGCATAGACCTCGATGTCGTCGCCGGTGCTGCAGGCGGCAAAGAACCCATAGACGCCCTTCGCGGTCAACAGCTTCTTGCTGACGATGCCGTCAAGCAATGCTTGGGCATCGTCAAACAGTTCCTTGGCCCGCGTCCCAATCGTCGGGTGCTGAAGAATCGCCGGATATCGTCCCTTCAATTCCCAGGTGTGGAAAAACGGAGACCAGTCGATAAATGGCAAGAGCTCGACGAGCGGCTGGTCGGCGATGATTTGAACGCCCAATCGTTCCGGATTGGGAACATCGAGAGCGTTCCAATCGGAAGACAAGCGCCGGGCACGGGCATCCGCCAGCGGCAGCACGGGTTTCGCGTCCCGATCGTGATGAGCCTGTCTGACGCGCTGATAGTCCTCCCGTATTCCCCTGACGAAGGTCGCCTTTTGCTCCTGATTCATGAGGCTGCCGACGACGCCCACGGCGCGCGACGCGTCCAGGACGTGGATCACCGACGGCGCGTAGGACGGCGCGATTTTGACGGCGGTATGCGCCTTGCTGGTCGTGGCGCCGCCGATCAAGAGCGGAACGTCGAATCCTTCCCGCGTCATCTCCTTGGCCACGTGCACCATCTCGTCGAGCGAGGGAGTGATGAGCCCGCTCAAGCCGACGATGTCCGCCTTCTGCTCGCGCGCAGCAGCCAGGATGTGTTCGCACGGCACCATCACGCCCAAGTCGATGACCTCATAGTTATTGCATCCCAGGACGACGCCGACGATGTTTTTTCCGATGTCGTGCACGTCGCCCTTGACAGTTGCGAGCACCACCTTCCCCTGGGATTGGTAGCCCCCGACCCGTTTCTTCTCTTCTTCCATGAACGGCAGGAGATAGGCGACCGACTTCTTCATGACACGGGCGCTTTTGACGACTTGCGGAAGGAACATTTTTCCCGAACCGAAGAGATCGCCCACGATGTTCATTCCGGCCATCAAGGGACCTTCGATGACGGCGAGCGGTTTCGGATATTTTTGCCGCGCCTCCTCCGTATCCTGATCGATGTAATCGGTGATGCCTTTGACCAACGCGTGCGAGAGCCGCTCTTCGACGGTGCCCTTGCGCCATTCGTCGTCCTTGAGGACGGTTTTGTCCTGACGTTTGACGGTTTCCGCAAATGCCACGAGACGTTCCGTGGAGTCCGGACGCCTGTTCAGCAGGACGTCCTCCACGAGCTCGAGAACATCCTTCGGAATCTCTTCATAGACGGCCAACTGGCCGGCATTCACGATGCCCATGTCGAGTCCGGCCTTGATCGCATGGTAGAGAAAGGCCGAGTGCATTGCTTCGCGCACCGCATTGTTTCCTCGGAAGGAGAACGAAATGTTGCTGATCCCGCCGCTGACTTTGGCGCACGCCAGATGCCGCTTGATCCATCGCGTCGCCTCGATGAAATTTACCGCGTAATTGTTGTGCTCCTCGATGCCGGTGGCGACGGTCAGGATGTTGGGATCAAAAATAATATCGGTCGGACTAAAGCCCACCCGCTCCGTCAGAATCTTGTACGACCTGGCGCAGATTTCCTTCTTGCGCTCCAGACTGTCTGCTTGACCTTTTTCGTCGAACGCCATCACGACCACGGCCGCGCCATACCGTCGAACCAATGTGGCCTGCTCGATGAATTTAGGCTCGCCTTCCTTCAAGCTGATGCTGTTGACGATCGCCTTGCCTTGGATGTTCTTGAGCCCGGTCTCCAGCACTTCCCATTTGGAGCTGTCGACCATGATGGGGACCTTGCAGATATCAGGTTCCGCGGCGACGAGGCGGAGGAATTTCTCCATCGCGGCCTTGGAGTCCAGCATGCCCTCATCCATGTTGATGTCGATGATCTGGGCGCCGCCTTCCACCTGCTGCCGTGCCACCGAGAGGGCGTCTTCATACTTGCCCTGGAGGATGAGCTTGGCGAACGCCGGGGAACCGGTGACATTCGTCCGCTCTCCGATGTTGACGAAATTGGCATCAGGCCGGATCGTAAGGGCTTCCAGCCCGCTCAGGCGTGTATAGGGCTCGACTGTGGGAATCGTCCGTGGCGTCACACCATGGACCGCCTCGGCCAGCAGCTTGATATGCGCCGGCGTGGTTCCGCAGCATCCGCCGACGATGTTGAGCCAGCCATTCTCAGCCCACTCGCGTAACTGAGGCGCGAGGGTATCGGGCGTTTCCGGAAAGCCAGTGGGCAATAAAGGATTGGGCAGACCCGCATTGGGATGCGCGCTGACATAGACCGGTGCGATCCGAGACAGCTCCTCGATCAGCGGCCGCATTTCCTTCGGACCGAGGGCACAGTTCATGCCGACGCTGAGCAGCGGGACGTGCGAAATCGAATTCCAAAAGGCTTCCACCGTTTGTCCGGTCACGCCGCGATTGCTTCCTGCTTGAATAAATGTCACGGAAGCCATGATCGGCACGCGTCTGGCGCCTTCCGCAAACAGCTGTTGAATGGCGAAAAACGCCGCCTTGGCGTTGAGCGTGTCAAAAATGGTCTCCACGAGCAGCAGATCGGCGCCGCCATCCAACAACCCCCGAGCATGATCCGCATACGCGGCCACCAGCTCGTCGTACGTCGTTCCCCGTGCCCCGGGATTGTTGACGTCAGTAGAAATCGAGGACGTCTTGGTCGTGGGCCCGATGGCGCCCGCCACGAAGCAGCGGCGTGCCGGCTGGGCCGCCTGCACACGGCGGACCGCGCGCTGCGCGCATTCGGCGCCGGCCTTGGAGAGTTCGTACGCCAAGGCCTGCATCCGGTAATCGGCCAGAGAGATCGCTTGCGAATTGAACGTGTTCGTCTCGACGATATCGGCGCCGGCCTCGAGGTATTGGCGATGGATGTCCTCGATAATGGCGGGTTGGGTCAGATTGAGCAGGTCATTATGGCCCTTCAGATCCTTGGGCCAATCCCTGAAC
>JBKPKC010000298.1:0-5534 GCA_046765595.1 Nitrospirota bacterium | reverse complement strand
GTCATGGGCAGATGCGTCGACATGGCCATCATGAAAGGAGCGTGCCCTATGTTCCATCGACTTGTGCTTATCGCCGCCCTGGTGTTGTGGCTTGGCGTGTTATGCGACCAGACGATCGCCGCTGAGGCGTCCAACAAACGGGAACTTCCGCCGATTCCGCTGAGCGTGGATGAAATTCATGCCTGGATCGACCGCTCCCATCCCCTGCTGAAGGGAGCCGGCACTGAAAAAGTGATGGCCCGCGGAAAGATGCTCAAGGCCCTGGGGGCGTTCGAACCCACCGTCGTCAACGACACCGAGCTCGAGCGGTTTATCTCGAGCAGCAGTCCCGACAAGGGCACGCAAACCGCCGGCTTCAACGACACCTTGGTCGAAGCCCGGCATCCCTGGGGCTTCCGCTACAGCGCAGGGGTCCGGCAGGCGATTGGAGACGCGAAGATCCCGGATCTGTCGTTCAATAACGGCAATCAGCAAGTGCTGCTCGGGGGTTTCTTTCCTCTTTTGCGGGGGCTGATGACCAACCCTGATAGCGCCGAGCTGCAACGCTCCGAGCTCGCCGATCCTCGCGCGGATGTCCGCATCGCTCAGACCAGGCAGGACCTGTTTCTGGCGGCGGCCACGCAGTTCTGGGACTGGGCCGCGGCGGTGAAATTCCTGGAAGTCCAGCGCCGCGCCGTCGGCATCGCAGAAGACCGGTTTCGACAGGTGGAAGGTCGCGCGAAAGCCGGCGCCGTCGCCCCGCTCGATGTCGTCGAAGCCAATCAGGAAGTGCAACGCCGGCGGGAAGTCGCCATTGCCGCCCAGCGGTTCGTCGAGCAAGAACAGTTGAAGCTCTCGATGTTTCTTTGGGAAAACAACGCGCCCGTACTGCCGCCGTTGGAGCGCGCACCCGAATTCCCGGCGCAGATGCTCGTGCCGACCCCCGAGACGATCAAGGCTCACAAGCTCCAAGCCAAGGCCGATCGTCCGGAAATCAAGGAGATCGACATCGAGGCCAAGCTCAACAACATCGATCTCGAACTGGCCAAAAACAACCTGCTTCCGAGCCTGGATGCCGAAGCCTCGCCGGCGCGGCAACCGGAGAAATTCGTGCTGGGTCTGGGCTATCGGTTTGGCCTGGAGCTCCGGATTCCTATTTTGCAGAAACGAAGCCGGGGTGAAGTCCTGGAAGCCCAGGGCAAAGCCGATCGCTTCGTGCTCACGCAAAAATTCCGCGAGCAGCAGGTCGTGATCGACGTCGACAACGCCTTGTCGGCCATTGAACGTGCGAAGGAACGCATTGCCGCGTCTGTCGAATCGCTTCGTCTGGCCAAGACGCTGGAAGAAGGAGAACGGTTTCGCTTCAGTCTGGGCGCGACCAGCGTGCTGTTCGTGAATCTGCGCGAACGCAACTCCGTAGACTCCGAGGGCCAAGTCATCCGCGCCAAAGCCGATTATCAGAAGGCCTTGGCCCTGTATCAATGGTCGATCGGCGCGTGGGGAAAGTCGCTGCCCTCGAGCGTTCCCGTCATCTACCGGGCGCGCGACTGAACCGCGAACAGTTGGCTTTTTTCCCAGTACTTTGCTAGCGTTAGAGAATAATTCCAGGGGCGGCTTCGAAACCGCTCGGTGAACAAAGGCGGGGGTTCCGTGCAGAGTTATGTGGACGAACAACCCAACCTCTTTCAGTCGGTGGTCGGGTACGTCGGCTTGCTCTTACGGCTGGAGCGGCGCCTGCTGGCCCTCGTGGTCTCCTACTCCCTCGCGATCGGACTGTTTTCGCTGATCGTTCCTCTCACCGTCCAAGAGCTCACGAACACCTTCGCGTTTGCCATCCAGCCCGTGACGATCGTCACATTGGCCGGCGTGATGATCGCGGCCTTGCTCTTCGTGGGTGCGTTCCGTGCATTGCAGTACTATGCGGTGGAAGTGCTGGAGCGCCGGCTCTTCGCCCGCGTGGCGATTGGAATGGCGCAACAGATTCCACACCTCCAGGTGCTCGGCTTCAAGCCGCGCTACGCCAATCACTTCATGGAAACTGTCTTCATGCAGCGGGCGCTCTCCGTACTGCTGGTGGACCTCATCAACGTGGTCGTCGGCGGCGCCGTCGGGATGACGATCCTCGTGTTTTACCATCCCTATTTTTTGCTCTATAACGCGCTTCTCTTGGCCGGATTCAACATCGTGTTTCTGCTCTCCCACGGAGGTCTCAAAGCCACGATCGACATGTCGCACGCCAAATACGACACGCTCCACTGGATGCAGGAGATTTCTTATAACCTGCTGCATTTCAAAGCGACGGACAGCAGCGCCATCCTGATGCAACGAACGGACGAGCTGGTTGGTAAATACATCGAGAGACGGCAGACTCGCTTCGGCATTCTCATCCGGCAATATTTGGGTTCCGTGGGCTGGCAGGCCTTGGCGCACGGCGGCCTGATCGCTACAGCGGCATGGCTGTTGTCCATCGGTCAGCTTACGTTAGGACAACTGGTGGCGGCCGAGGTTGTCGTCAGCGGGCTGTTGTCGAGTTTCGACGAAGTTGTGAAACGAATGGGGCATATTTTTTACTTCATGACCGGTTTGAAGGAGCTCGATTTCGTCCTCTCGCTTCCCAAAGACCAGGGCTCGTCGTCGTTGTCGGTCCCGCTTCCTGACCCGACGGTGCACGGCATCCGGCTCACCTGTAAAGACCTGTCGGTTCATCACCCCGGCGTGCCGGCGATTTTCCAGCAGTTCAATGTCGAGGTGACGCCCGGTGAAAAAATCGGCATCTACGCCAGCTCGACGGCGGCAAAAACGGCCTTGGCGCGCGTGCTGGCCGGCCTTGAGGCTCCGACCGGCGGCGTGATCCGCTATAACGGTGTGGATTTGCGCCACATCGACATGGCTGCCATCAACCGCTGCCGCGGCTTCATGATCGACTCGCAGCTGACGCTCTTCGAAGGCACGATCGAGGACAACATCGTACTCGGCCGGTCCTACATTCCCTACAGTGACGTCCGCTGGGCATTGCGCTTCGCCGAACTCGAAGAAGACGTCGACGCCCTCCCGCAGGGGCTGAAGACGCATATCCGGGCGCCCGGGAAGATTCTTGCGCCCACGCACATCATGCGCATTCTGCTCGCACGCGCCGTGCTGGCGCGGCCGCAAATTTTGGTCTTCGACGGCATCCTTCAGAACCTGCAGCCGGTCTTGCGGGAGACGCTGCTCAGGCGGCTCTGCTCGAAGGACGAACCGTGGTCGGTGATTTTAGTCTCTAACGATCCCAATCTCACGCCGCACGTAGACCGGCGGCTGATTCTCGAGTAAGGAGGAGCGGTGTTCCTTTTTCGATGGCTGCGATCGTTTCGTCCGAGCGCGTCGCAGGTGCTGATCAGCCTGCTCATCGCCGGGCTCGGCTGGATGAGCGGCGGCGCATTGAGTCGCGTCGATCAGGACCTGCGCATCATGTATACGGAGTACACGCTCGGGGCGGCGGATCTTGCCCACATTTCAGCCGACGTGATGCGTTATCGCAATACGATCATCCGCGCCTTGCAGGCGGACAGCCAAAAGGACTTCGAACGGATCACGGAATCTCTCCCGGGCCAGCGGGCGAGAGTGCAGCTCGCCGTGGACCGTTACGCGGCCGCCGGACTCCGCGTCTCCCGCAGCGGGAGAAGCGAGCCTGAAGACATCGAAGCGGTCCGGAAGAGTCTGGATCAGTACTTTTCGGCGGCCAGCACGACAATCGATCTGTTGTCCCGTGAGTGGAACGCGTCCTCTCCGTCTGAGCGCGACCGTCTCCGCCGCAATGCCGAAGAGCATGCCGCCGACAACGCCGGTCCGAAGATGATCCAGGTCAGTCTCGCATTGGATCGTCTGCTCGATACCGTAGCTGACGTGGCCAAGGACATGCGGGACGAAGGCACGAAGGCGATTCAGTCGACCAGTATCCTGCTCGTGGGGGGAAGTTTTTTCATCGCGCTGCTCAATCTATTCCTCACAAAATCCAGAACTTCCAGCCGGCCGGAAAGCGGACGGTCGTCCGAACCGACGCTCGAGCCCCTGCGTCCGGCGATGCCGCTCCAGCCCACCGCCAATCCCCACCAGCCCGTCAGGCCGTAATCGGTTCGTTGCTCAGGAAGTCCTTCCGACGGCATGCAGCAGGACTTCGCGCTCATGCGGCGTAAGCGGCTTCCATCCGCCTGACGGCAGGCCGGTCAGGGTGATATGCATGATTCTGACGCGATGCAGGGCGACGACCCTGTATCCCACGGCCTGGGACATCCGCCGGATCTGGCGATTCCTTCCCTCGGTCAACACGATCCTGAACCGCTTTGGCCCGAGCGGTTCGACGCGGCATGGCTTGGTCTTGCTTCCGAGGATGACGACGCCCTCCGCCAGACGATCCAACACGGCCCGGTCGTAGGCGCGGTCGACCGTGACTTCATATTCACGCTCGTGGCCGAATTCCGTCCGTAAAATCTCGTTCACGATATCGCCGTCGTTCGTCAGGAGAATCAGACCGGATGAATCCTTATCGAGGCGGCCGATTGGGAATATCCGTTCCGGATGGCCGATTTCCCGGATGATATTGCGCGGGACATGGGCTTCGCTCGTCGTCGTGACGCCGACCGGTTTGTGATACTTGATGTAGATGCGGGTCTGGCCCCAGGGAATCACCTGCCCGTCGCGGGCGATCACGTCGGCGGCGGATACGTGATCTCCGAGCTTGGCGACACTGTTGTTGATCGTGACGCGTCCCGCTTCAATCAGCCGGTCGGCCTCCCGCCGCGAGCAGATCCCGTGCTCAGTGAAGAATTTATTGATGCGTATCTTATTATCCACGGCGGAATGCAGGATTCATTCATTCCTATGTGGGGTCGGAGCGACGTGAGAACGCAGCGCCCGGTGCAAGGCGCGGTCCCCGGGTAAACGATTGCGAAGCAATCGGAGGGTGAGCGGGTGAACATGGTAAGTCGATTGCAAAGCAATCGGTGAGCTTGGATAAGCGCACGTCGTTGCGGAAAGGCCTGTCTCGGCAGGCCGGGTGGGTGGGTGAGAAAGTGCGCAGGGTTGGGCGGGTGAGAAGCCAGACCATTTTCAGCATCCCGTCATCAGTGGACACGCCGTCCGGCTTTCACCCTTCCCAGGATGCGATAAATGAGGCGGGCGATGCAAAACTGAGGGGCCACAAATCCTTCGATCGGCGCAATTTCGCTGACGTCCATCCCGAGTATGCCGGGTCCGTTGGCCAGCGCAGTCACGAGATTCAAGGTATCGTACCACCCGAGACCGCCCGGTTCCGGTGTTCCCAACGCGGGGACCAGGGACGCATCGAGTCCGTCACAATCAAACGTAAGATACACCGGCCCGCGACAGGCCTTCACGACATCCGGAACCCAGCGCGATGATTTTCCCTCATAGGGGCCTGACGGATCCACCAATTGGGCCGCGAAAAAGGTCGAGATCCGGTCGGTACGCGCTATCCTGTCGATCTCCTCGGGACAGATCGACCGGATACCTACCTGCACTAACGGCAACCCGTCGTCAACCACACGCGCCATGAC
>JBKPKC010000297.1:0-12513 GCA_046765595.1 Nitrospirota bacterium | reverse complement strand
GTGATGCCCGGTCAGACGTGGCATGCAGGATCGTTTTCAGCCGCTTGACCTCCGCATAAAAATACGAGAGCCCGGCGTCTAGCGAATCGTTGATGCGGATGCAACAGGCCGTCCGGCTCCAACTCCACGAAAAACTGTCCGCGCAGACCGGCGCGCCGGCTTGCGCCAAACAGACGTTGATGCCGACGGTGCGCAGGAACGTGCTCTTGCCGGACATGTTGGATCCGGTGATCAGATGAATTGTGCCGAGGCCGTGTAACGCGACGTTGTTCGCGACCCGCGTCGTCGGAGGTATGAGGGGATGGCCAAGCGTTTGGCTGTGCAGGCCGAGAGCCGCCGTCGGCGTCGGCCAGGCATAGTCAGGGTGCAGATGCGCAAATGCGGCCAGCGCCGAAGCCGCTTCGATTTCCGCCAAGCGATCCAGCCAGATCGGCAAGCGCGTCTTCACCCGCTCTTGCAACTGCCGTAGACGAAACGCAAAGAAGAGATCCCAGGGGCACAAGGCATTGAGCATCAGGTGGATCAGCGGATGAGCTTTGACGCTGATGCCGTGAAAAATCCGGGCGATGTGCCGCGCGTATGAGGATGGCGCACGCCCCGACTCGAGCAGCGGGGCACAGGCGTGGGCCATGAGCGTGCCCGGCTTCGCGGCATACCGTTCAAGGTACCGCAGGACCCGGCTGAGGCGTTCCATTTCGTGATGCAGCCCGACGGCATGTTCGAGCAGCTCTTCGCCCTGGTCCGTCATGAGATACAACAGAACATAGGTTCCGAACGTGAACATCCAATAACCGGGCAGCCAATCCAGGAGCGCACCGACGCCGAGGGCGATCGTCGCGACGGCCAGCAAAGTTTGGATGATGAGGATGCGGGTCAGACCCGGAAATCCGACCGGATGTTCGAGCACGGCGGCAAGTCTCCGTCCGTTGATTTCCTGTTCTCCGGCCAGCTGCGCTTCCAGCGCGAGCCGATCGCGAAACAGCGAACGCCGGCACAATTCCTTGACGAGGGCCTGACGCGAATCCCACACCCGTGCCTCGGGGGGCTGCGTGAGGAACCATGACGTCAGCCGCGTTCGGCCCTGGTCCGAAACGGTGGTATCGACAAGGTGCAGCAGCGAGTGGGGGCCGGTGATATCCAAATCTTGCGCATACACGTGCGTCGGGAACGGGTCCGTCGGCTTGTACGGGATTTGTGTCCAGGCGAGCTGCACGCGGGCGAGATGCGTCGACTTGATGAGCATCCACAGCCGTAGCCGGTGAATCCGGTGTTCAAGCCTGTTATGATACGACGCGACGATCAGAAACCCCACGACGAATGCAGCCAAGGCCAGGTTGCCGCTGTGGTAGCGGCCGGAGCGGAACAAAGCGACGGTGCAGATGACGCCGGCGATGAAGATGGCCAAGCGGTAGGTGGTGAAGCGTGAGCTGACGGCCGTTCCGCCCGCGATGAGCCGGTCTATTCTACCGATCAGGCGCTGCAGTTGTCTGGCCCGCGAGAATGCCGCCATCGTTTGTTGACGATACTGTTATGGTCCGTGTGACGTCAATGACCAGCCAGGCTGTTGAACAAAGCGTCCGATCTCACCCGCCCAAGCCCGCCACCCGCCCAACCCACCGATTGCGTCGCCATTGTTTAGCCGTTTCCACCCGCCAGCCCACCGATTGCGTCGCACTCGCTTACCCCAATGCGCTTTTCGCCGAGCGTCGTGCTCGCTGGGAGCAAGTGGTTCAAAGCGGTTGAGAAACGTATGTCATACGACTGGGTAGATGTACAAATCCGCTCTTCGCTCGATGCTGGTGAGCTGTTAGGCCTCCTGAATGATTCTTCCGTTCCGGGCGCCTGGCAGGAGGGTCGAACGATTCATCTCTACTGGCCGGGCAATACATGGTCTTCAGACCACCTGGCTCTTCTGCGCGAGACGCTTCAGCGCTTGGCCGGCCAAGGCGTCACCGAACCTGAAATCGTCGTGCAGTCGCTGCCCGATCAGGATTGGAACGGTCAATGGTCGCGTTCAGTCAAGCCGTTGCGCATCGGTGCACGAATTGTGGTCAGGCCGAGTTGGGAGCCGGCGGCCGCGACCGCCGGTCAGATCGAAATCATCCTCGATCCAAAGCAGGCCTTCGGAACGGGCCATCACGCGACGACGAGCCTTCTACTGGAATGGCTTGAAGAAGACATTCGGGGAGGGGAGCAGGTGCTCGACGTCGGCACGGGAAGCGGTCTGCTCGCCATGGTTGCGCTTCGTCTGGGAGCGGCGAGGGCGCTCGGGATCGATCACGACCCGGAGGCGATCGAGTGTGCGCGGGAATATGCCGCAGTGAATGGTTTCGGCCAAGAATTGACGCTTCGCTGCGGGACGTTGACGGCTGATGCCCGTCATGATCTGGTCCTGGCCAATCTGGATCGCCGCACCCTTCTCGAACTGGCACAACCGTTGGCCGTCAGCACCGGCAGCGCGTTGTTGGTATCAGGTCTCTTGAACGACCAGCGGGCCGAGATTGTGGAGGCGTTCGCCGGAACCGGATTATACAGCTGCCGTGAACGCGAACGGGAAGGCTGGTTAGCCATGGAATTCAGGCGGGCTGAGTCCTGCGAGGGAGCAGGAGCATGACCCCATCGGGGCGCCCATCCTACGCCCACGTGCATCAAATCAATGTCTCGGACGGCGGCGTTCCGAAGCAACCGGTCCTCGAGGCCAAGGTCTCGACAGAAGGTGTGCAAGGAGACCGTCAGCGCAATCTCAAGGTCCATGGCGGACCGGACCGGGCGGTCTGTCTGTTCTCGGTCGATTTAATCGAACGCATGCAGGACGAAGGCCATTCCATCGACGCCGGGCTATCTGGAGAAAACTTGACCCTGGCCGGCCTCTCCTGGGACAGCCTGAAGCCGGGCACGAGGCTCCAAATCGGTCCGGACGTCCAGCTCGAAGTCTCCAGCTATTGTGCGCCGTGCGAATTGAACGCCCGGTGGTTTCGTGACGGCGATATTGCACGAATCTCTCAACGGGCCAACCCGGGTTGGAACCGGCTCTATGCCAGAGTCCTCCGGAGCGGAACCGTCCGGCCCGGCGACGTCGTCGAAGTCTTGCCGACCCGCGAATCCCGCGTGAAGGCTCCCCCCAGAGAGGTGTCGTAATGGAGCGCGTCCCGGAACCTGAACTCATGGACGATCCTCAGCAAGCGGAGGCCTATGCAGCTGCGGACTTCAGCGAGGAGAATCAGGGGTTCGTGGAGCGGTTCGAAGAATACTTTCCCGGCTTTTCGAGCGGCCTCGTGCTGGACGCCGGCTGCGGTCCCGCCGATATTCCTATCCGTTTTTCCAGGCGCTATCCCGCCGCTCATCTGACAGCGGTGGATGCGTCGATGCCGATGATCACGCTCGCGGGGCAGGCTGTGACTGCGGCCGGCCTCAGCGATCGCATTACCCTGCGGTGCGAGCGGTTCGAATCCGTTCCGGGCGCGAATGTGTTCGATGCCGTGCTGTCGAACAGCCTGCTGCATCATCTTCCGAACCCGTTGCAATTCTGGCACAAACTTCGCCAACTCGTGAAGCCTGGCGCGCCGGTGTTGGTTATGGATCTTCTTCGGCCGGAGTCGCCGGAAGCGGCGCAGGCAATTGTGGACCGCTATGCCGCCGGAGCGCCGGCCGTTCTGCGGCGGGATTTTTTCAATTCGCTCATGGCCGCATTTACCGAGGACGAAATCACGACCCAACTCGCCCGTCTGAATTTGACCCGCCTGCTGATTGACGTGATTGATGACCGCCATTGGGTTGTCGGCGGCACCATCTACTAGAGGGATGGTGAAAACGATCGCCAAGTGCGTTTTCGGTCCTATGACCATCCCTATAGGCATGCTCCTTTTATTTGATGCGAGCGTCAGTCAGGCACAGCTCGATCGGCTCAAGAAATCGAGATCGCTCATGACGCCGCCCGCGGCCGAAATGCCGATGGTCGAAATCCCCTCCGGAGAGTTCGTCATGGGCTCGGACGGTACCCAAGCGCTCGAAGACGAGCGCCCCTCTCATCGGGTGTGGCTCGATGCATTTTCGATCGACCTCTATGAAGTCACGACGGCTCAGTATGCGGCGTTTCTCACCGCGGCGAAACGCGCTGTCCCATGGCAGTGGAACACGGTGGATCTGGCGCAGCATGGAGATCGTCCCGTCGTAGGGGTGGATTGGCGCGACGCCGAGGCCTTCTGCACGTGGAGCGGCAAACGGTTGCCGACGGAAGCCGAGTGGGAAAAAGCGGCGAGAGGGACGGATGCACGCCTGTATCCGTGGGGCAATCAGGCGCCGACGAGCGCATTGGCGAATTTCGCGTTGGGGGCGCGCTTCAGCTACAACCAAGTCCTGCTGCCGGTCCGCTCGCACGAAGCCGGCAAGAGCCCCTACGGGCTCTATCACATGGCCGGCAATGCGTATGAATGGGTGCAAGATTGGTACGGCACGAACTACTACGAGACGTCACCCGAGCGAAATCCGCCCGGTCCATCCCAGGGCCAGTTCAAAGTCCTTCGCGGCGGATCCTGGTCGGACCTGCCGAAGTATCTCCTCACATATGGCCGGTTCAAGCTTCCCCCTGAGACGAAGAACAGCTATACAGGCTTCCGCTGCGCAATGTCCGAGAAAAAATAGCCAAAGCCCTGGGGATGTCCTGACGGCTTGGACATGTGGTTTCAAGCAGCTGCTCAACCCGTTTCTGAGCAAGCCGCAGGAAGGCTGGCGATCCGAGGTAGCGGGCAAACGATTGTAGAGCAATCGGTGGATTGGGGAGGGTGCAAACGGGCGCCCGGCCTGAGCGGGTAAGAAACGGAGCGGTTCAGCGGCTGCTAATAGATGCTCTTGCTGACTTCGGCGGAAAGTCCGCTCTCATTACCAAAGGAATCGAAGGCCGAAATTGCGAAGTAGTAGGTCTGGCCGGATGGCAGTCCGGTGATCGTATAGCTGCCCGTGACTCCGAGCGGGAAGGGCGACCCTGGATACGTGTAGAGACCGGGCGCTGTCCCAACGTAGATCTTGTAGCCGGCCAGATCGCTCTCGCTGTTCAGGGACCAACTGAGGGTAGCGCTTCCGGTGCTCGGCGGTGCCGTCGGCGGTGGAGGCGGTGTTGAAGCTGGCGGCGGAGTCGAAGTAGACGAAGATGAAGGCAGTGTCGAAGCAGGCGGAGACGCAGACGGAGGCGTAGATGGCGGGCTTCCTGTCGAAGGTGCCGGTGGCGGCGGAGAAACAGAGATTGTTGGTGTAATCAGCTGAGTGAGGCCAGGCATCTGGCTCGTCAAACGTTGAAAGCCGCGTCCAACGGTTGTGCCGGCCGACGGTGAGGGCGGTCTCGCCCCGGCTGCCGCGACCGCGCTTCCCAGCGAAGGCTTGGCTGTGAGAGCTCCGGCCCCGCTTGGCGAGGGGGCGGCGACTGCTGTGTTGTTCCCCGACGCGGTACTCAGTACGGATGCACCCAATGCCGCGAGCCCAGTGCCGGCCATGGAGGTACGACTTTCGGGTGTGGCTCTGGTGGTTCCCGTCGCGGGGGCCGGCTGGGTGGACGAGGCAGCCGTCGACGACGTTGCTGGGACAGTGGACGGTCCGCTCAGAGAAGCGGGGGCCGGCCGTTTCGTAAGTTTTCGAGGCAATGAGCTTGCGGACGATTGTGCAGCCGTCGCCGGCGCTGTCGTTGGGGGTGCGGCGGGCGCGACGTCCTGCGTCTCACGGTGAATCAAGCTGTGCGGCCTTGGCGACTGGGGGGCGTCAGCGGCGGACACGTTCGACACCATGCAGATCCATGCGATCGCGACAAGGAGGCATCTCGCGAGAGAGGGCATTGAGCGGACCTTTTCTCGAACGTGGATCGTGCTGTGGGATTAGGCCGACGGTAGACGCATTGTGAAACCGAAGCCTCGAATTGGCCACAAAAAGTCACTTTTTGACAGGGGGAGCCTGTTGCCTAAGGGCACTCGGGAAGAATGTCGGTGTCAGGAGCGGCAGATTTAGACGAGGATCAGAGCGAGAAGGAAAACGGCGGTCAGAGCGCAGAGCGAAGTCAAATAGTGTACGCCTGAACGGTCCTTGAGCCAGGCGGTTTTCCATTTTGTCGGATAGAGCGCTTGATGATCAATGAACAGGCCGTCTTCATAGAAACCAAGCGCCTGCTCGATCTGAATCAACACCTGCTTGGCCAGCCGGTGCCGGTGCTGCTGCTGAAGAATTAGCGTGCAACAGACGCCGCACCAAATCAGGCCGGCCAGGCCGAGGAGCAGGGCTTCCACAGCAGAGAGGCGGCTCTTGAGGGGGCTCAACACGAGTGCAAACGTCATGGCAATCAACGTAAACGAGCCGAAGGCCGTCAGCCGCATCATTTGCTCACGGCGCTGATAGACTTCGGTCTTGTACAGCGGATAGAGGACGGTGAGAGTCTGTTGTACGCCTTCCGTAATCATGGCCGCCCGAACGCCCGATGTCTCGCCACTTCACACGCTCGTCATATGGCCGATCAACCACTCACTGATCGCCACTGTCATGGTCCGGAAGTCTTCACCGCGTGTGAACTGGTGGTTGGCTTCCGGCAACAGATCCAAACGCTTGGGGCCACCCAATGCGTCCAGCAGGCGTCGGCTCTGATGGAGCGGGACCAGTTCATCGCACGCGCCCTGCACGATCAGGGTCGGCGCGATGATTTGCGAGGCCGGCTCATACGCAATGTTCCGCAGGCAATCCTCATAGAGCCCATACTTGAGCCGGACCCGCTGCTCGCCTCCCATGAGGTTCGGAATCGTGTCCGTCGCTTGCCACCGAGCCAACTCGTCAGCGCCGAATTCTAAGCGAAGTTCCTCCGCAAAATCTACCACTGGGCACTTTAACGCCAGGCAGGCGATATCGTGCCGCTGGGCGGCGGTGAGGATTGCTACGAGCCCTCCGAAGCTCGATCCCACGAGGCCAAAACGTTCGTAACCCTGCGATCGGACAAGGTCCACCGCCGCATGCGCCTGTCTAACGGCCATCGAGACCGTAATGTCCTCGAAGAGGCCTTCGCTTTCGCCCTGCCCGAAAAAATCGAAACGAAACGTGGCGAACCCGGCCTCGTTCAGCATTCTGGTCAGCGTGGCGTTGGTCGTGCTGTTCTTGCTGGAGAGGAAACCGTGACAGAGGATGACGGCGCCTTCGGCGCGCCCGGCCGGGCGGCTGAGAATGGCGGAAACCCGATGTCCCTGATCGTCCTTGAACGGAAGGGGTTCGTCCATGCGGCCGCATTCTAGCAGAACCGGTAACGTCTGGTGCAGGGAAGCGACCTACATCTTGGCCGAACGCACGCGGTAATCGACGGTATCCTGAAGCCATTTCCAAAATCTGGCCTGATCTCCGAGATCCCGGTTGGGCTCCAGTTTCTCACGCCAGGTTTTCATGACTTCCCCATCGACGGTCCAGAGCCGCACCCGGTCGCGTGGGACGTGCCGGCGCCAATGCTCGCCGACCTTCGGGCTGATATATGCGAGCCGGAGCGTGACGTTGCGTGATAGGTACTCGAGCGGCTTCAGATCGATGCGTTCATACAACGCTTGCGAGCCGGCGGCGGCGCTGCCCGCTGCGACATCGGGCACACCATCGGTAATGATCATGACGTTGATGGGGGCCAGCACCAGATTGCGCTCCTTGGTGATTCGAGCCACTTCGGCGAAGAACGGATTGAAATCGGTCACGCGGTCGCCGGGTGGGAACCATTTGCGCAGTTCCGCCTCGATCTGCGGGATGTCTTTGTTCTCAAAGTCGTGGATCGGATGAAAGCTCTTTGGCTCCCGCAAGTCCTTTCCGCCCACACTCGCAATGAACATGGCCTGCGGCTTGTCGAGCCCTCCGAGCGCATGAAGATGCCCATAGATGTAATGGGCGAGGAAGAGCAGCGCGTTGTCGTAGTAGCCCGAGGTCTTGAACGAACCGCTTGCGTCCACGCCGATGAACAGCGTCTGGTGCGGCTTATACGGCTGCGCCGGCTCCTGCGTGCAGCCGGCAAAGGGCAGCAGGAAACCTCCGGCAAGCGCGGCCATGAGGAAGAGTTGCCTGAGCATCATGAGGCCACCTTTTTGGGCTGCCAGCGCACGGTCGGCAGAAGCTCCCGCGTCTCCACGACCTCCTTGAGGCTTTTGAACGGAATGCCGAACACCGGTTTACCGACCACCAAAATCATGGCAAAGTTCAACAGTGCTGCAGCCACGTGGAGCACCGGCAGCATGAGAAATTCCATCAACTCGGCCGCTTTGTCGTGCAGCCAATTGACTTCGCGCTTGAAGTCTTCCAATGGCCCCTTCCACCAGGACGGCGGCTCTATGGAGACGAGCCCCGTCTCGTGCGATGCGGCTGCCTCATGCATCGGCTGACGGGAAATGAAGGACAGGAGGGGAGGCGTTCCGTATTGGCCGAACAGGAACCAGGTCATACCGCGAACGCCCATCCAGCCGAACGTGGCCAGCGAGAGCGTAAAGCCGATGCCAGGCCGAAACTGCTCGCCGGTCTGCTGGGCGATCCACGGCGAGAGTGCATCAACCAGTTCCCGATAGAGGAACATGACTTCGAACGTCATGACGAACAGCTCGACGAGCAGCATTTGGACGAGAAATCTGTACTCATGGTGTTTGACCGAATCCGCGAGCACTTGAATGCAGGCGAAACTGCCCATGATGAGCAGCAACAGAAACAGGTACAGGATCGTGCCGGTCATGACCGAGGCGTCCGTCCCGGTAATGCCGGCCAATACTTCGGTCACCGTCGGCATGAGGGTATACGTAAAGATTGTCGCTTCCAGAACGCACCAGAAGATCAGCAGCAGGAAGGCGATCCAGGGCACCCCGGGTTGGAAGTAGCTTTGGGTCATCTGTCCCGTCATCTTGAACGGGAGCACCACCAGTTGTTTCATCGCTTCGGCGGCAAGCTTCAGGGCCAGCCTGCCCAACGTAAACAGCCAGCCGGCGACGACGATCAGAAAACGTCCCAGACCGACCCAATACATCCAGATGGCGAACGCGGTATCCCACCAGGCCAAGAGCAGCATGCGCAACAGCTCAATCCGCCCAGATCGGAACGGTAAGGTATACAGCGTCAGATGGGTGCACCACACGGCGCCGACCCACAGCAGCACGGGAAACAACAAGAGAAGATAGTAAATACCGGCCAGCCACCCCGTGGAAGACGCCAGCACGAAGTCCATCAGCGTGCGCTGCATCTCCGGAATCCATGACACCGGAACGGTGAGGAAGTGGACCAGACTTTTCCAGGGGTCCGGGATGATCTGAGTCAATTGGTCGTTCATGGGACTCCTCATTCACACGTGGACATGCTTGAGGACGCCTGTGCCCTCTACTCCGTCCAATGAGCAAAAACCAGGCTTGAACGAGGAGGGGGTCAACAACGGAAAAACCGGCACTTAGGGGCGAGGAGCTTGGCCAGAATTGTTCACGGAGTGCAGGGCATACGGTACGGTGCGGGCGGGCTACGATGGACGCAATCCAACAGCCCAGGCGAGTTTGGCGGCAAACAGGGCCAGACTTATGACCAGCAGCGCGGCCGCGGTCCACACGGCACCCTGTACGTAGGGCGAGCCGAGCGGCATGCTCCATGTCAGCGAGGCCAGGACGCAGAGTGCCATGACTCCCAGACTCATGCCGGTAAGGTGGACTCCTCGCCAGCGGTCCATGATTGCCTCGAGTTGGGCACGATAGACCTCTCGTTTCGCAGTATTCTGCACACGACCGACCGCCAGCAGGGTCGGTACGACATACGACAGGCATCCGCAGGTCACCTGCGTGAAAAATCCGATGAAGGCCAGATGGGTGTACGCTATCAGGTGCAGGGATCCAATGGGCAGGAATGGAGGATTGCTCAGGTAGTTTCCAGCCATCACGAGGCCGGCGGCGGTGGCCAACAGGAGAAAGAACACGCCGCTCAACAGATGATCGGTTGCAGCCGTTCCCTGGGAACCGGCTTTGATCCAGGTCACCGCGAGGGGAAAGCTGCACAAAGCGATGCTGGCGAGAAGCAGGGAGCCCACGCCGATTTCCAGCCACAGGGAAGACGTGAGAAATGCTCCGAGCAGGAGCGCGAAGCCTGCTGGAAGCACCCAGAGCGCCAATCGGCCTACAGCGCCTAGCGCCAGGGGCATTCGCAGAAGCACGGGCATGAGCTGATGCACTGCGACGAGGAAGGCCAGCGTTGCAAAACCCAGCACAATGAGGTGAACGTGGGCTAGGCGTGTGTGAGCATAGTACCCATCCGTCAGCCGGAAGGCCATGGCCGTGCCGGCCATGAGTCCGGCCAGCAATGCCGACAATGCAATGCGATACAACCACCCGGCGCCGCGGAGTGCGGAGCCTGCCGTTGCGAAGTAGATCCAGGCCCGCTTGAAGAGCGACAGCAGGGCGCCGATCAGCAGAAGACCGGCGATCCCGGCGACGGTCATATTCCTCAGCCACAAACCGACGAGCAGTCCTGCGGTCCCGGCATTAATCGTCATGAAGAGCGCCGGCCGCGAATGCACCGACGCCTCTTTGCGCTCTGAAGACTGCCCAAGCGCGAGCAAAAGACCACCTGTCGCCAGCTGCAAGATCCCACCGACCAGCGCTCCATGAACATGGATCGGTTTCAGCCAATGCGGAAGAGGCGTTCCATAGACTAAGCCGATGCTAGAAGCGACTCCGATGAGATAGGCAACCGTGAGCCATGTGAAGCCGGCCAAAAGAAACATCAAGGGCGTGCCCGGGAAAGACCTGGGCGAGACCGCACTGCGCTTCGCCGAGCGTTGCGTCTGAGAGGGGGAGACCAACGAATGTCTCATCGGTCGCTGAGAAAGTAAAAATGGTTGGTGGGTCCTGCCCCGTGACCGATCGTCAGGCCATGGCGGATCGCTTCGGTCACATACGCCTTTGCCGATTGAACCGCATCAACGACAGATCTGCCTCGCGCGAGATGGGCGGCGATGGCCGATGCATAGGTGCAGCCGGTGCCGTGCGTGTGAGGCGTCTCGATGAATTCTCCTTTGAACACGTTGAAAAACCTCCCGTCATAGAGCAAGTCCGTCGCGCGATCGGAAAGCAGATGGCCGCCCTTGATGAGCACGTGTTGACAGCCGAAGCCGTGGATCACTTTGGCGGCGCGGCGCGCATCGGTCAGTGACGCGATTTTGATGCCCGAGAGCTGCTGCGCCTCATGCACGTTCGGAGTCACAAGGAGGGCTAGCGGGAACAGCTGCTTCTTCACGGCTTCAATGGCGTCGGGCTTCAGAAGGGAATGGCCGCTCTTGGCGATCATCACCGGATCGACGACCAGGTTGGCGATCTGCTGCGGCTTCAACATTCTTGCGACGGTTTCCACGATGGCGGCCGACGACAACATGCCGGTCTTGACCGCCGCCACGTCGAAGTCGTCGAAGACCGCATCGATTTGGGCAGCGATTACCGAAGACGGCAGTTCGAACACATCGGTCACTTCTTCAGTGTTTTGTGCCGTGATCGCAGTGATGACCGACATCGCAAACACGCCGTTGGCCGACATGGCCTTGATGTCGGCTTGGATGCCGGCACCTCCCCCGGAATCCGAACCGGCGATGGTCAGCACCTGCTTCAGCGTCGTCATGGCGGTGAGAGTCGCGAAGAGAAAGTCAGGCGCATATATATACGCTGTCCCCAAAGTCTGTCCAGCACGGCCGATTCAGTTTGCACAGAGCTCGGGTCACCGCTCTTGCTGCTTTGATCCTTTTCCACTCACACGAAGCTGATGACGGGTGGCGCTGAACTGGGCGCCCGTCCGCCCGCAGCAGGGTCCCTACACCGGGCGGGGTGCGAGGACGGACGGGCTGTTCAGCGACAGGACCCGTCGTTCACACCGGCCATTTCTCTTCATTCCAGGCCATCTCCCAGAACATCCACTCGTAGCGGGAGCTGATGACGAATGAATGCTCCATGCGCCGCTTCTCTTCCATGCCGGCGGTCTTTGCCCACTGATCCACCTTCTTGCGCATCCATCGCTGGACGTCGGCAAATTCTGGTGAGGCATAGAGCATAAGCCAATCCCGGTATGGATGACGCTTCGGCGGGGAGCCGTTTCTCAACAGATGCCGACCGACGACACAATAGATCCAGGCGCAAGGGAGCGCGACGACGATGATCTCGGCCGCCGATCCCGATTGAGCGACCGCGAGCATGTGGCGGGTGTACGCATAGTTGGTGGGGGCCATGGGAACCGACGTCATCTGTGCGGGAGTCATCTTCCACCTGGTGCCGTAACCCTCGTGCAGACTTCTCTCGACGACGATGGTCTCTTCAGCCAGCTTCGTCAACCGCAGCGCCGATTCCGAGTCCGGTGCGCGCACGGCCGCTGCGGAAAAGACCCGCGCCAATTCGCCGAGAAAGCGGGCGTCCTGCAGGATGTAATAGCGGAATTTGCGCTCGGGCAGCGTGCCATTGCCGAGTGCCACGACGAACGGATGAGTCAGTTGGGCGTCCCAAATCGGCTGAGCGAGCTGTCGAAGAC
>JBKPKC010000296.1:0-3334 GCA_046765595.1 Nitrospirota bacterium | reverse complement strand
CGAGAGAACGTTCCCAGTCAGGTGATTTTGACGGTCGTGGGCGACGTGACGGCCGACCAGGTGACCGGCCTCGTCCAGACCCACTTCGGCGCCTGGAAAAAATCTTCGCCGGCCCCGCGGAACGTGAAGAACGCGACCCCGGTGGAAAAAAAGACGGTGCAGCTGATTGAAAAAGATTTGACGCAATCCAACGTCATTCTCGGCCACGGAGGCATCAGCCGCAACAATCCGGATTTCTACGCTGTCACCGTGATGAACTACATCCTCGGCGCCGGCGGGTTTTCCTCACGGCTCATGGATTCCATTCGCGACAAACAAGGCTTGGTCTACGGAATCATGAGTCACTTCGACGCGCGGCTGATGCCGGGTTCGTTTTGGATCAACTTCCAAACCCGCACGGAGGCCACGAATCAGGCGATTCAAGGCGTGCTGGCAGAGATGAAGAACATTCGTGAAGCACCGGTGACGGATCAGGAACTGTCGGAGGCGAAATCGTTCCTGGTCGGAAGTTTTCCCTTGCGCCTCGACTCAACCGCCAAGCTCGCTCAGGTCTTGGCCCAAGTGGAATTTTACGGTCTGGGCTTCGAATACTTCTCGCAATATCCCAAATGGATCGAGCATGTCACCAAGGACGACGTGCAGCGCGTCGCTAGGCAGTACCTCAACCCGCAGCGATATGCGCTCGTCGTCGTAGGCAACGCCGCAAAAGCCAAGCTCAAGCAGTAATCGATTATGCCCACTCAGATCCTGACCGATAAACTTGCCCGCCTCCGTCACATCGTTGCGGATATGCAATCCGCGCTTGTCGCCTTTTCAGGCGGCATCGACAGCACGCTCGTTCTCAAGATCGCCCACGACGAGCTCGGAGCGAAGGCGGTCGGCATTACCGCGGTTTCGGCGACCTATCCTGCGGCGGAGTTGGATAGCGCCATCCGCACGGCCAGCGAAATCGGCGCCCAGCATGAAATCGTCAGCACGGATCAACTCGCGATCGCAGCCTTCGTCGAAAACGACGCGTCCCGCTGCTTTCATTGCAAAACGGATCTCTATCGCCTGATGGAGGGACTGCGAGCCGCCCGCCCCATCCAATGGATCCTCGACGGCACGAACGTCGACGATCTGAGCGATGACCGGCCGGGCATCAGAGCGGCGCGCGAATGGCAGGTACGCAGTCCGCTTGTAGAAGCGGACTTCACGAAGGCCGAGGTGCGGGCGGCGGCGCAGAGCCTTGGCCTTTCCGCGTGGGATAAGCCGGCCGCGGCCTGTCTATCCTCACGCATACCTCGGGGCGTGCCCATTACCGTCGAGAAGCTGCGGCGGGTGGAGCAGGCCGAGGCAATCTTGCTGGCCGAAGGATTCCGCCAGGTTCGCGTCAGAGATCATGGCGACATCGCGCGGATTGAAATTTCCCCAGAAGAGTTCGTCCGGCTGAACCACCAGGTCCTTCGCTCCTCGATCAGCGCCCGCCTCCGGGAGGCGGGGTTTCGTTTCATCTGCGTGGATTTGGAGGGATACAGGCCGGGAGGAACCGGTTTGGCTTGAGCGGCGGTGGGTCGGTTGTCGGAGTCCTATCGTGAAGCTCGGGAGAGCGCGTCCAACGCTTCGTCAGCCAAGCGCCGGTGATCCGCCTCTGTGAGGCTCCGCTGCACAACCTTTTCGGCCACCATCAAAGCGAGCTCGGTCGTCTGTGAGCGGATCTCCTGAATCGCCTTTCGCCGTTCGTGATCGATCTCGCGCGTGGCATCGCCTTTGATGCGTTCGGCCTCGGCGGTCAGGCGCTGCTCGTTTTCTTCCATTAAACGCTGCGCCCGTTCTTTCGCCGCCGCCATGATTCCTTCCGCCTCGCGTGAGGCCGCGGCGAGCTTGGCTTCATAGTCCCTGAGCTTGAGCTCCGCTTCAGAGCGGTGCCGTTCCGCCTGGTCGAGACTGTCCTTGATTTTCTTCTCCCGTTCCTCCAGTACGCTCAGAATGCCTGGGAACGCAAACTTATAGAGGACGAATAGGAGGATGGCGAAGGACACCACCTCCCAGAAGATCAGGGACGAGAAAAAATGCGATTCAAACTGCGGCATGTGTCACGCTCACTTGTTAGAGATCGGCGACGCTCAAGCGGTCGCCTGACTGGTGCACCGAGACGATGCACAGCATGACGTTATTTCCGGAGGCCCATGATGATGAACGCAATGACCAGTCCGTAGAGCGCGATGGCTTCGACCAACGCGAACCCGATCCACATGTATTTGCCGACGCGTCCCTCGGCTTCCGGCTGACGCGCGACTGCTTCGATCATTTTTCCGAAGATGTACCCGATGCCTACGCCTGCTCCGGCAAACCCGGCAGCGGCAAGGCCCATGCCCAACAGTGCTGCGGCTGCAGAATCCATCTGTCCCACTCCTCTCTGGCTAGAAAGAACCCTCGTTACGAACTGAGGCCGGCCGCTTTGTGCGGCGGCGTCACCTGTCGTTAATGCGCATGCTCGTCATGGCCGTGCAAATGAAACGCGTCGCCCAAGTATACGCACGTGAGCACGGTAAAGATGTACGCCTGGATGAACGCGATGCCGACCTCCAGCCCGTTCATCGCGATCGTGAATGCAAAGGGCAGCCATCCGATCAACAATCCCCCGCTGACCGCAAGCCCGAACAAGACTCCCAGGATCACGTGACCCGCTGTCATGTTGGCGAACAATCGCACGGCCAGCGAAATCGGACGCGCGAGCTGGCTGATCAACTCGATCGGAACCATGAGGGGCAGCAGCCATCCCGGCGTTCCTGGCGGCACGAGAATCCCGAGAAACTTTCCGCCGTGCAAGACGAAGCCCATGACGAGGCTGAGCGCATAGACCGTGCACGCAAAGACGGCCGTGACGACGATCTGGCTGGTCACCGTGTAGGAGCCGGGAATCAATCCGATCAAATTGCAAAACAGAATGAAGAGAAAGAGCGTGGCAATCAACGGGAAAAACTTCATGCCGTCTTTTCCCATGGTGTCCAGAATGATGCCGCGGATGAAATCGACGAGCATCTCGCCGAGGCTTTGCAATTTACCCGGGACGAGCCTTCGCGCAGACCCGGCCATGATCATCAGGATTGAGATGAGCCCGACCACCACCCACATCATGATGACGGCTGTGTTGATGGAAATATCAAAAGCGCCGATGTTGATCGGAAGAAAATTGTGGAGTTCAAACGGATGCAGTGGACTTTCTTCCATGGACCCTTTCGCAAAATCTCAGCCGACTATTCCGGCCACCGCTGCGCCATTCGGTACGCATTTCTGACACCTGCGGCGGCACCCAACATCAACCCAACAACCAGGAGCCAGGGTCCTGTAT
>JBKPKC010000295.1:0-3916 GCA_046765595.1 Nitrospirota bacterium | reverse complement strand
TATTGTGAAGCATTTTGCATTGGGCGCCGCCTATGATCGTTTGCAGGCGGGTCTGAGAGGAAACGGGCACGAAGGGTTCAACGCGAACTTCAGCTACAACCTGCTCTATATTTATGGGACCATCTATGCGTTTTAACCCGCAGTCCATGTGCCCGCATGAGCGATGTCGGTGAAGCCAAGGTCAGGACCCGTTCACTCAATTGCATCCGATGACGCATGAAGGAGCGAAGACAGACGCTCTGTCCGAAGAGTTCCTCGATCATCCAATAGCCTCAACGTCGCATTCACCCTTCCTCCTTCAGTTCGTCTACGAATCGGCTCCAACAACGCACGACGGTCATGTCCGATTCTGAATACCTATCGCAAGGACCAATAGATCACAAGGAGGGCCCGACCATGAAAACACTTGAACGCCACGTCCGTCTTGCCGTGATGGTCGGCGTCGTTCTGGCGGCTGCCGCCATGTGCATGACTGCGCTGGCAGCGGACACAGATTCCGACAAGCCCCGTTTGAAACAAATCATGGAAAAGCCGTCCAAGGGCGTTGCGGAGGTCGAAAAGACGGCGCCTGGGATTCCCGATGATGCGTTCGGCCGTGGCACGCCGCGGTCGAGCGTGAGGGGGTTTCTCTCGTCGGCGAAAGACCGGGATTATGCGCGAGCCGCTGAATACCTCGATCTGCGCGGTCTCCCGGCGGGTACGACTGATTCACAGGGGCCGGAGCTGGCTCGGCAATTGAGAATCGTGTTGGATCAAACCTTGTGGATAGACGTCGATTCCTTGAGCACTGATCCCGAGGGCGATCAAAAGGACAATCTACCCGTCGTCCGAGAGCGAGTCGGGCGCATCTCGGCCGAAGGGAAGACCTATGATCTGTACCTTCAGCGCGTACCGCGCGGTGATGGAGTCTACATCTGGAAGTTTGCCGACATGACGGTCGAACAAATTCCGCAGTTGTATCAACAATTCGGGTACGGCCAACTCGAGCGGTTTCTTCCAGTCTGGATGTTTGATATCTCGATACTCGGCATCAATCTGTGGCTGTGGGCTGCCGCCCTTGGTCTTGCAGCTGTGCTTTTTCCCGTGGCGATGCTCGTTACACGACTGCTTACCCTCGGCCTTCGGCTGCTGCGTCCCGGGCTTGCAGACCAATTTGAGCGGTTGTTTAGCGGCCCAGTTGCGCTGTTGATCTGGACCGTGATGGTGCGGAATGCCGCCACGGTGCTCGGGTCATCGATCGGCCTAAGCGCCCTTAGCCAAGCGAGGACCGTTCAGGTGATCGGTCTGGCCTGGCTGTTTATGCGCGTGGTCGATTTCGTCGTGCAACGAGCTGGAGCCAATCTCGAACGGAAAGGTCTGGCAGGGACTCGCGTGCTGTTGATGCCGGTTTCGAGGCTCGTCAAATTCATCGCTCTCGCGGGCGCCGTATTGCTCTGGCTTGATAATGCAGGGTATAAGGTCACGACACTGCTCGCTGGCCTCAGCATCAGCGGTGTGGCGGTGGCTTTGGCTTCGCAAAAGAGCTTAGAGAATATCTTTGGTGCCATTACCTTGTTCACATCCCAGCCCGTCAAGGTGGGAGACTTCTGTCGCTTCGGCGACAAGATCGGCACGGTGGAAGAAATTGGGCTCCGAGCCACCCGCATCCGGACATTGGAGCGAACGGTCATTACGGTCGCCAATGCCGAGTTTGCCAACCTTCACCTAGACAATTTTTCAGCCCGCGATCGTTTCTGGTATCATCCGACGCTGCAATTGCGCTATGAAACGACCCCCGATCAAATCCGATACGTCCTGGTAGAAGTCCGCAAGATGCTGTACGCCCATCCGAAGATTCTGGCCGAGCCGCTGCATGTGCGCTTCAAGGGATTCGGTGAATATTCTCTGGATATCGAGATCTTTGCCTATATGGGCGTCAAAGAGTACGACGAGTCATTGGAAGTGGCGGAAGACCTGAACCTCCGAATCATGGACATTGTCGGCGAGTCCGGCTCGGATTTCGCGTTTCCCTCGGAAGTGCAATATTCGTTGCCAGGCAAGCCCATCGACGACGAGCGCGCGAAAGCGGTGTCGTTGAAGGTCAAGGAATGGAAGGCGAAGCGGGAACTGTATTTGCCCAGTTTCCCTGCCGAGAAAATCGCGGCCATCAAAAACTCATTGGAGTATCCGGTCGAAGGCTCGCCGCAGTTTTCCCAGGCGCGTGCCTGAAAGAAGAAGAGGATGATGATGCAAGATCGCTTCAGGTCTATGTGTGCGTACCTCGTGGTTCTCATGGTGTCGGTCGTCGTCGGTTGTGAATATGTGCGCCCGATTCCGAACGTTCCTCTGGAAAAATGGGACCCGACCGGAGGATATCGGTTCACCAATGTCGCGCCTCCGGAAGCTGAGAATTCAGATAGCTTGCTCTTTTTGGCCGCCTTTTCGGGCGGCGGCACGCGCGCATCGACCCTCGCGTTCGGGGCGCTGAGAGAGCTCGCCAATCAGCAGATCGTCTGGGAAGGCAAGAAAAAGCGGCTGCTCGATGAGCTCGATCTGATTCATGCGTTGTCCGGAGGCACCTTCACCGGCGGCTACTATGCGCTCTTTCGCGATCAAATCTTTCACGATTTTGAACACCGCTTCCTCAGGAAGGATTGGGACACGGAACTGAGGGAGCGCATCCTCAAATCGCCAAGCAACTGGATTCGTCTCTGGTCGCCCTATTTCGGCCGGGCGCATATCATGGCCGAGTTGCTGAATGAAGCGTTGTTCGAGCAAAAGACCTATGGAGATCTTGCTGCGCTGCATCAGCGGCCGATGCTCATCATCCATGCGTCCGATATGGCGACCTTGGCACGATTCGAATTTACGCAGTTTCAGTTCGACTTCATCTGCTCGGATCTAAGTCAATTGTCGATTGCCGACGCTTCGGCTGCCTCCGCAGCGCTACCTCTTGTCTTGAGTCCGATCTCCTTTAAAAACTTCTCGAACAAATGTCAGTATGTCGCCCCGGCATGGCTGGCACAAGCCAAGCGAGGAGGCCGGGTGGGAGCCCAACGGGCCAATGAGTTGCTCTCATACCTGGACGCTGAAAAACGTCCCTTCATTCATCTCCTCGACGGAGGCCTTTCCGACAATCTCGCCTTGAGAGGAATCATCGAGGGGAGCGGAGTGCAGGGAAACTTCGAGAAGTTGTTGCTCCTAGGCGGTGTGAAGAATGTGAAGAAATTGGTGATCCTCGCCGTCAATGCCGAAACATCCCCCGATGTGATGGAATTCCGCAGCGACCATGTCCCCGTGCTTTCGAAAGCAATGGGTTCCATGATCGACATTCCGATCAATCGATACTCCTTCGACACGACGACACTCATTACGATGGGAGTGGAGAAGTGGAAAGCCGAGTTGAAAGCAAAGCCGAGAGGTCCTGACAGTCCCTGGGCCAAGGATGCGGACATCTATTTCATCAATGCCAGCTTGAGCGAAATAGAGGATCCTGATGAACGGATCGCGTTGATGAAAATCCCGACCACCTTGTATTTGAAGGACGAGCAGATCGACCGGTTGGTCATGGCAGCCTCTAAGCTGATCCGCGGGAACAAGGAGTTTCAGAGACTCATGGAAGATATCCGGGCGAAAGAATGAACCTCGACGACTGTGCCGGCCGCCTCCGACCTGTCACTTTTGACAGTGTCAAGCGCCCACAAAGGATGTTATGCATGGCAGGTCGGTGGAACGGCAGAAAGTCTCAAAAATACAACCAGAAAGGATCGATTATGCTCTCCAAGCTGATGTGCGGGGTGGTCCTTGGTGCATTCATGGCGGCGGCTCCGGTGCTTGCGCAGCCGGTGTCAGATACGAACATGGAAATTTTGAAGGAAAAGCTGAAGGCGGACAAGAAACTGTTGATCGCCGGCAACATGGATCTTACGGACGCAGA
>JBKPKC010000294.1:0-1798 GCA_046765595.1 Nitrospirota bacterium | reverse complement strand
TCCTCTATGACATCGAAACGGCCGATGAGCTGGTGTACATCGAGGACGTTGATCTGGTGCCGTCTCCGGCGCAGGTCGACAACCTAACGTTCAACATCAAGATTGTCACTTATCTGCGCGGAGACGTGGGAAAGCCTGTGCCCTAGCGGTCGTGAATGTATGGACAGCCGACGCAAAAAGGTGATCACGTTGTGCGGGCTTGGCGCCGCATGGGGCAGCCTGCTGTTGTGGCAGTTCGGAACGTGGGAAGAGCCGGCGCGTGTCCCATTAGCCAATGTTGCCGGTCCCGCCGCGTCGGCCTCACGGGCTGGTACGGACAATCTTCACGTCCAGCTGGATCTCCTTGCGGCCGCACGAACGCAGCGCGAAATGACTTTCGCCGCACCCAGGAATATCTTTGCCCAGCCGTCCGCCGTCACGCTCACCGCGGCAGCGCCGCCCGAGGCGACCGATGTCCTGCGCCAACAGGCCGTCGCGACGGATTTGTCCCAGTTCCACTACGTGGGATTTGTCCGGACCGGGGACGAATGGCAGAAGAAGCAAGACATGGCGGTGCTGACGAAGAACGACGACTTGCACGTGGTGAAGGCAGGAGAAACCATCGACAAGCATGTCGTCGTCAAGAAGATTACCCAGGAAAGCGTGACCTTGCTCGATCGCGATTCGCGGGTTGAATACACCGTGCTCTTATCCGAAGAGCCCCAGGTACCTGCCCCCTGAATGCTTCGCATATGGCCTGCCGCGCAGACAATCAACGAGGTGTCACGTATCTCTTTTTGATGTTTGCCATCGTCCTGATCGGGCTTTCGACGACGGTCGCAGCGAAGCAATGGAAATCCATGGTTCAACGAGAACTCGAGGCCGACCTCCTGTCCAAGGGAATCGAGATCCAAAATGCGTTGGCGCTGTATTCGGCCACCATGAAAGCGGGCCGCGTCACGCCGGCGGAGGTGTATCCTCAATCGCTGACCGAACTGACCCGCTTGCCCAAGCCATTTCTGCGCAAGGCGTACATGGATCCCATGTCGCACGCCGACTGGGAATATCTGCGGAGTCCCACCGGCGGCATCATGGGCGTCCGGAGCAAGAGCCGCGGCAGGCCGTTTAAGAAGCACGATTTTCCTCTAGCCGTCCGACATTTGGAAGGCCGCGCCTCCTATTATGAGTGGGTCTTCCAGCACCCCAATCTGTCGACCTCCGGCTCGTTTGCGGCGATGCCGGCTCCGGCGACTACCCCGGCCCCAGCACCCAACACGGCCACGCTTCCGGCCTCCGGTCCAACGCCGGCCGCTGATCCCACTGCTCCGATGCCGGCGCCGGTTATTCCGCCGCCGTAACACCAGCCAGTCGGACGGCCCACAAAGAACAAGTTGGGATTTGGAAGGCAGACCTGCTAGAGTCGGAAAGAGGGCGACTCACGTCAAGGGTTTCACATGCGCGTTGTGATCACAGGCGGAGCAGGATTTTTAGGCAGCCATCTTTGCGACGCGCTCGTTCAGGCCGGCCATACCGTCATTTGCATGGACAATCTCTTGACGGGCCGGATGGAGAATATCAGCCATCTGCTCGGCAATGAGCGGTTCGCCTTTCTGAAATACAATGTCTGTGACTACCTCCATGTGGACGGCCCTCTGGATGCCCTCATGCATTTCGCGTCTCCTGCAAGCCCGCAAGACTATCTGGAATTTCCCATCGCCACTCTCAAAGTAGGCGCCCTTGGTACGCATAAGGCGCTTGGACTGGCTCGTGCGAAGGGAGCGCGGTTTTTGCTCGCCAGCACCTCGGAGGTCTATGGCGA
>JBKPKC010000293.1:0-2429 GCA_046765595.1 Nitrospirota bacterium | reverse complement strand
GCACGGCATTGCGCTCGTCGGATTTAGACATGCGGGGGTAGTGGTCGATGTACTGGCGGTGCCACAGTTCGAGTATCAGAAGACCCCAAAGAGCAAACGAATGATCGCGACGTCCTTTGTGGTGCTCGTCCAGAATGAGGTCGACATACTTGGAGTTCACGTAGCCGCGTTGTCGCGTGCGCGGTTCGCGCAACGTTTCTCGAATCTGGTCGCGCAACTGATCGTTGATCCATTGTTCGAGCGGTATGCCGAAGCCTTGTTTCGGCCGGTCCAGGATCTCAGACGGAATCAAATCCTTCGCGACTCGTTTGAGCAGGTGCTTTGTTTCCGTGCCTGCGAGCTTCAGCGACGCCGGAACTTTGGTGACGAATTCGATCAGCTTGTGATCCAGCAGCGGTACGCGCACTTCGAGTGACGTTGCCATGCTCATGCGATCGACTTTAGTCAGGATGTCTCCCGGCAGGTAAGTCTTGCCGTCGATATAAAGCAACTGATCCAGCGGTTCCTTTGTCTTGACTCGACTCGCGTACTCGCGAAAACTGCGCGCGACCTGGTCCTTTGTCTGCAACGCGTTCTGAAACTCTCGCGTGTAAAGCGACTCTTTACCCAACTCAGTGAAATAGGAAAGGCTGTCGAGATAACGATCGATAGGATCGAGCGAGATGTTGTGGAGATAATTGCGGCCCCATGCGCCGTGCGGCAGACGATAACTCAACGGCCGCATGACACCCGCTCGCAAAGCCTTCGGCAGCGCGGAAAAGGCACGGCGGCTTTCCTGCACGACGTAATGCGTGTAACCCGCGAACAATTCGTCGCCGCCGTCTCCGGACAACGCCACGGTGACGTGATCGCGCGCGAGTTTCGAAACCATGAACGTCGGTATCGCGGAAGGATCGGCGAACGGTTCGTCAAAGTGCCAGACGAGATCGTCGATGACGTCGCAGATTTGCGGCGTCACGAAAAACTCGTGATGGTCGGTGCCGAGTTTCTTCGCGGTCAGTCGCGCGTACTTGAGTTCGTTGTAACTGTCCTCATGAAATCCGATCGAAAACGTCTTGACCGGTTGATTCATGTTTTGCGCCATCAGGGCAACGATGGTGCTGGAATCGATGCCACCGGAAAGGAACGCTCCGAGCGGCACGTCTGAAATGAGTCGCAGGCGCACGGACTCGTCGAGCAGCGCGCGCAGTTCTTCGAGGTAGTCTTCGGGTCGTCGCGACTCTGCCGGCTCGAAGTTGAAGTCCCAATACTGTTGAATCGCAACGCGGCCTGACGAGAACGTCAGGTAATGTCCGGGAGGAAGCTTGTAGATGTTTTGAAAGATGCTGAGTGGATCGGGAACGTATCCGAGCGTGAAGTAGGCATCCAGCGCTTCGAGATTGATTTCGCGTTCTACGTCCGGGTGTTCGAGGATCGACTTGATCTCCGAGCCGAAGACGAGCGTTCCTCCTCGAGTGACTGTGTAATAGAGCGGCTTTTTTCCAACTCGATCGCGGGCGATGTAAAGCTCGCGCTTTTTGTCGTCCCAGATCGCGAAAGCAAACATTCCGCGCAGGTGATTTGCGCATGATGGACCATACTCTTCGTAGGCATGGACGATTGCTTCAGTATCGGAGTTGGTCTTGAAGGTGTGACCGCGTTTTTCGAGTTCGCTTCGGAGTTCGTGAAAGGTGTAGATCTCGCCGTTGAAGACGATACTGACCGAGCCGTCTTCATTTGAGATCGGCTGGGCGCCACCGGCCAGATCGATGATCGAGAGCCGGCGCATGCCCAGCGAGACCCCGTCTTTCCGCAGATAGCCATCGTCGTCCGGACCGCGATGCCTGATCACATCGCACATGTCCAGGAGCAAGCACCCGCGCGTGACCGGATCTCGGGCGTTTCGGTCCCAGTAGTCTACAAATCCCGCGATACCGCACATAATTTATCTAAAGACGAAATACGCGAACCGTTCCATCATGTAAATCACGTCTAACCGTCTTACACAAAAAGTTGTTTCGGCTTGACAGTGCTGAGTCAAGTGCTCCGGAGGAGCATGATGTTTATAGCCTCGCATCTTTAATGATCCTGCGCTCCAGCGGAGCGCAATGTGCTCTGGCTGCCTCAAGTTGCATTCCGCTCCGGACGGAGCGGGATAACTCAGTAGCGCTGGGCTATAAACATGCTGCTCCTCCGGAGCAACAGCCTCGAACGACTGAATGGTACTTTTCTCGTAAAAGCCTGTCGAATCATGTAATCCTGTAAAAATACCTCACGTGATTTACATAATGATCAGGATAATCTCAGCTATCCGGCCGGTAGAAGTGTTTACCATAGAAGAAACCCGCCAGCTCCCACAAGGGCAGCTCGTGCGAGAAACGCTCTGGTTGCCGGAGGTTAGCCAGCCGCAACATCCCCCGCAGCGCCCGGCCATAAAAATAACGCGGCAC
>JBKPKC010000292.1:0-10735 GCA_046765595.1 Nitrospirota bacterium | reverse complement strand
GTCGAGTTCCGGACACACCCGCTGACGATCACCGTCGACCATGAACGCGCGATCCAAGCCAGGACCGTGGTCATCGCCACGGGGGCTTCGGCGATCCACATCGGCCTCAAGAACGAGACGCGCTTGACCGGTTACGGCGTCTCCACCTGCGCCACCTGTGACGGATTTTTCTTCCGCGGCAAAGAATTGGTGGTCGTGGGCGGCGGCGACAGTGCGATGGAAGAGGCTAATTTTCTGACGAAGTTCGCTACCAGGGTCTTCGTGGTGCACCGCCGCGACAAATTGCGCGCCTCCAAGATCATGCAGGAGCGGGCTCTCAAAAACGAGCGGATTTCCTTCATCTGGAATTCGGTGGTTGAGGACATCCTCGGGGACGACGTTGTGACCGGAGTGCGGCTCAAAAACGTGGTCATGGGAACCACGACGACACTCCCCTGTTCCGGCGTATTCGTGGCGATTGGACATCGTCCAAACACATCGCTCTTTGCCGGACAGCTCGACATGGATGCCAAAGGTTATCTTGTGACCAAGCAGGGGACGGCGACGAGCATCCCCGGCGTGTTCGCTGCGGGAGACGTCCAGGACTCGACCTATCGACAGGCGGTCACCGCCGCAGGAACCGGCTGCATGGCGGCGATCGATGCCGAGCGGTACTTGGAACTGACAGGGCACGGCTGAGGCGAAGGCGCCGGGCTGCCGACCACATGCGCTGCGCGATCGTTCACTACCATGAACTGGCCCTGAAAGGTCGGAACCGGGACTTTTTCGAGCGCCAGCTCATCGGCAATATCCGGACGGCCCTCAAAGATCTTGGCGTTACTCGCATCGAAAGTCTCCGCGGGCGCCTTCGTATAGTCCTTCCCGAGCACCTGCATACTCCTGTCATCAAGGAACGCCTCTCGGCTGTCTTCGGCATTGCCAACTTTTCTCTCGCCCAGGGAGTGCCGCTGAATCTGCTCGCCCCGAACCTCGACGCACTCTCGAGGGAAATCGGCGCGGCGCTCAGTCAACGCACTTTTGATACCTTCCGTGTCACCGCCAAGCGGGCGGACAAGCGTCTTGTGCTCACATCAATGGACGTCGAGAAGGCCGTCGGGAAGTATGTCCGCGAACTGACCGGCAAGACCGTGAAGCTCACGGCGCCGGATTTGACCATTTACATCGAACTGCTGGCCAAAGACGCCTACTACTACATGGAAAAAATACAAGGACCCGGCGGCATGCCGGTGGGCGTGAGCGGCACGGTGGCCTGCCTGATATCCGGGGGCATCGATTCGCCGGTCGCCGCGTACAGGATGATGAAGCGGGGCTGCAACGCCGTCTTCGTCCATTTTTCCGGCCGGCCGCTGGTCAGCCGGGCCTCGGAAGAGAAAGTGCGCGACCTCGTCCAACTCCTGACGGCGCATCAATACCGCTCAAAGCTCGTCATCGTCCCCTTCGGCGAGATTCAGCGTGAGATCGTCGCTGAAGCCCCCGCTCCCTACCGGGTCGTGCTCTACCGCCGGCTGATGGTGCGCATCGCGGCCGAGCTTGCATTGGCCGACCGCTGCTGGGCCCTCGTCACTGGAGACAGCCTCGGACAGGTGGCGTCGCAAACGCCGGAGAATCTGTCCGTCATCGAAGAAGCGGCGGACCTGCCGCTGCTCCGTCCGCTCATCGGCATGGACAAGCTCGAGATCACCGAGCAGGCCCAGCGCATCGGCACCTTTTCCACGTCCATTGAACCGGACCAGGATTGTTGTTCGCTGTTCGTTCCGCCGCATCCCAGTACGAAGACCCGCCTGGACGATGTCCGAAGAATCGAGCGGAATCTCGACGTCGGCACGCTCGTCAAACAGGGGTTGGAGAAAGCCGAGCCGTCGGAATTCACCTTTCCGGCGTAGCCGCAGGGCCTCGAACCTTCGCCTTTACAATGCGAAAGTGGGCTTCCAACTCGCGTCTGGTCGCCATGGCGACCAGCCAGTCGGGGACGATGGAATCAATGGCGACTGAAAGCTCAAACTCCGCGGAGGTTTCCCGCCCCTGATTCGCCGGCGAAAGCTTCCATACGCGGTGGTACCGCGTGAAATCTCCACCGACGAGATCGGTGACGATGCCCTGATCGGCCGTTGTCCGCGACTCGGTCACCAGACGCCGCTCGCCGGGCAGCAATGCATGCTCGATCCGCAGATCGGTCGTCGCCACGCCCTCCCGGACTTGCAGATCGACCAGCCGCATGCGCACTTCAAATAACTCGGGCCAGCGTGGAAAGTCCGCCAGGATAGAGTGCACAGTCGCGGGGCTGGCGGGGAACAGGACGCGGGCCGTCGCGATCACGCCGCCGGCGGGGTCGGTATGGACATCGAGAAACTCCGCGGGAGCATCCACGCCAAGAGCCGATGTCGTCCACAAGAGCAGCGCGAAAATGCAGGACGGCAGACCGTCCCAGCCTGGATGTTTATCCGACGATCGCATCGAGCAGCCGCTGGTGAATCTTCCGCACCCGCTCCAGCTGTCCCTTGGCGGCGAACCGCTCGTAGAACCCTTCGGCGCGGAATTCCTTCGCCAGGGCCGCCCATGGCTTGACGATTTCTGCGAAGGGCTTCGGCGACCGCTGAGCGTCCCAGTCGCCCATCAGCTTACGGTCGACGATGAGGTCGTCCAACACGCGGATCAACGCCTTGAGCGTCACGTCCCGTGTAAACATGTAGCGCTCATTGTTGCCCCAAACCTCGTCCATCACTTCCTTGACGCCTTTGAGATAATCTCTGACGAGGGCATAGCACCGTTCCGGCTTCAGCCCGAGATGGGATTCCATCCAGCGCTTATGGACGGTCACCACCTTCAGCAACTCATTGAAGACTTCGGATTGCAGGATCCATTTCTCTTGCCTGCTCCGCCCGCCCAGCCGGTTGATTTTGTATTGGAGCGGTGAATCGTCTTCGGCATACAGAAGATTCACAACCTTGGCAGAAAATTTTTTCTCCGGCGTTTCCCACGAGACCTTCTCATAGAGATCGACGAGATGCGATCGATTAATGCGCGTGTGGGTGCTGTTGATGATGACGAACATCTCCGTGGCGAAATCGCCGCTGCGGCCGTCGAACAGCACGCAAGGCACTTCGACGTTGGCGATTTGGTCAGGATGCTTGGCACGAAAAAAATGGAGGCCGGCCAGCCGGTGTTGGCCGTCGATCACGAGATACTTCCCTTTCGGCTCACTCAGATGTCCCACGGATTCGGACTCGCCCGAGCGCTGAAAGCGGAGCGTCTCGTCCGTGAAGATCAGTACAGTCCCCGGGATCATCGGTTGCGCCACCACCGTTTCATAAAAATTGACGATCTGTTTGACTTTCTGCCGGTTCAACTGACGCTGGAACCCCTTTTCGCTCCGTTCGATGCCGGCGATGAACTGTGCGACGTCGTCGTGTTCGGAAATCTTCGCCTGCGCGATCTCTTCACCTTCGAAGAAATACCGGCTCGTGAACCGCACCTTTTCGAGGAGGTCGGCCGCATTGTAGGCGATGAAGTAGAACGTGCCTTCCTTCTGGCGGATCCGCGTCGCAAGCATGGGTGTCCTCCCCTAGATATTGCCCCGCATCCTGGCGCTCGTTTCGTCTCCTGCAGATTCTACGCAGTCGTGCTTGTGGCCGCAAGCGAAGAGGCTGTGATACCATCGCAAGATGGGCGGGTTACGTGTGTTTTTCATGGGCGGTGCAGTGTTCCTGTTCTGGGGTCTGGGGTTGCCCCCGACTCATGCGGGGGCCCAGATGCCCTCTGAGTTTCCCGCCACTACCGAGCAGTCCTGCAGTTTCGGCATGGCCAAGAGCGAAGCCTCCCACACCTGCCAGGTGCCAATTCCCGCCGGCTGCATTGTCGCGAATGCACCCGGCACGAGCAAGCCGTGGACCACGATCGCCAAAGGAGGCAGGACTGTTTGCCGCTTCGACGAAAAGAAGACGGATTGGAAAACCAAGATTACCGGGACCTGCGGCCGGTGCACTACGGCGCAGTGCTCGGTCCAATTCATCGTCCGGTTCGACTGCAATCCCCACTAATCGTGCGTTCATGCATCCGCCGTCGTGACGGGCGGCGCTCGCACTCCCTATGCTGTCATGTCCCTTGTAGAGAACATTAAACGCGAGGCGCAATCGCTGGGATTCACCGCGGTCGGGATTGCGGCGGTGACTCCCGACGCGTCGGACGGCCGTTTGTTCGGTCGCCTGCAAGAATGGTTGCGCCGCGGATATCACGGCACGATGGCCTGGATGGCCCGCGATCCGGTCCGGCGCTCCGACCCGCGCATGGTGCTGCCCGGTTGCCGCTCGGTCATCGCGGTCGGAATGAACTACGACACCGGCGACCGTGCCATCGAGGGCCCGGGCTACGGCCGGATCGCCCGGTACGCCTGGGGACCAGACTATCATCGAGTGCTGGGCGACCGACTCGCGCGGCTAGAAGCCACATTGCAGGAGTGGGCGCCAGGGACGCTGACCCGATCCTATGTCGATACCGGACCCGTCATGGAAAAGGCCTGGGCTCAGCAGGCGGGCCTCGGCTGGATCGGAAAACATTCGAATCTGGTGTCGGCCGACCATGGAAGTTGGCTCGTCCTTGGCGAGATTTTGACGACACTCGATCTGCCTGCCGATACCCCGGCAACGGATCTCTGCGGAAGCTGTTCCCTGTGCATACAGGCCTGCCCTACCGGTGCGATCATCGAGCCGTACGTCGTGGATGCGACTCGTTGCATCTCGTATCTGACCATCGAGTTCCGGGGAACGCGGGACGAGATTGCGCCGGAACTCGCGGGAGGCATGAGCAATCACATCTTCGGATGCGACGACTGCCTCGATGTGTGTCCGTTCAATCTGCGGGCGGAACCCACGACCTCTCAGAGCTTTCATGCTTCGGCCACAACGCTGGCGCCACGGCTCGACGAGCTCGCCGAGCTCGATGAAGAGTCCTTTCGTGAACGATTCCGCGGCACTGCTGTTCGGCGGGCGACGCTGACGGGGTTGCGGCGCAACATCGAGATCGCCCGACAGAACGAGTAGGTTATGCTACCTAGGCCACGGACCTTACACGATGATCTCCTCATCACCCCTTCCTCCCCCTTCCATCAGCGTGGAAATAGGAGTAGGCTACCCTTGAATCCTCCGGCGGTTCGCGGTGGAGCCCAACCAAGGAGCGCTCCCATGCACGCCACGATCGTCGCACTCATATCCGCTGACCCAACCTCGAGAACGCTTCTCGAACAAGCGCTGTCCGACCAAATCTCCACCGTCATGGTCGCCACAACCACTGAGGACGGCGTTCGCCTGCTTGCCGAGCGCCAGGACATTTCGCTCGTCATCTGTGACGACAGCCGCGGCCGCATCGACAGGACGTCTGTGCTGGCAGGAGCCAGAGGCAAGCGTCTGCGCCCGGTCGTTGTGTTGGGTGAATCGGACACAGCCAAAGCAGCGCTCGACGCAATCCGGCAAGGTGCGGTGGACTATCTGCCCAAGCCAGCGACAGCGGAGGCGATCACGACGTCGCTTCGATCGCTCCACGCGAAACAGACACAGACCTGCTCTCCGCCGGAACGCGCTTTAGAGTTTGCCCACATCATCAGCGTGTCTCCGCAGATGCAGTTGGTGAAACGGCTGGCCGCAGAAGTCGCGGCCACCGACGCCACCGTGCTCATCACCGGCGAAAGCGGCACCGGCAAGGAGCTGTTTGCCCGCGCCATCCATGCCGCGAGCCCGCGGGCCAAGGGACCTTTCGTGGCCTTGAACTGCGCCGGCATTCCCGAGCCGCTCCTCGAATCGGAACTGTTTGGGTATCAGCGCGGTGCCTTCACCGATGCGAAGCAGACCAAACCCGGCAAGTTTCAACTTGCCGCCGGAGGCACGTTGTTCCTGGACGAAATCGGCGAGATGAGTCCTTCGGCGCAGGTCAAATTACTCCGCGTCTTGGAAGATCACGTGATCGACCCTCTCGGCGATACGCACAGTGTCAAAGTGGATATCCGCGTGATCGCCGCCACGAATGAAGACCTGCCGGCCCACATCAAAGCCGGACGCTTTCGGCTCGATCTGTTCTATCGATTGAATGTGTATCAACTCCGCCTTCCGCCGCTGCGTGACCGGCCCGATGACATCGAGCCCATCCTCGCCTCGTTCCTCGAGCACGCACGACAGCATCGCGGTTGCAGGATTGACGGCATCGCCCAGGAGGCCCTGGCGCTCCTCGAGCGTCACGACTGGCCCGGTAACGTTCGGGAACTCCATAATGTGGTGGAAGGCCTGACAATTACCTGTAAGAGTCCGCTGATCCAACCGGAGCACTTGCCCTCCACGTTTCGAACGAGAGCATCCTCATCGACGCTCCCCTCGGAAAAGACGTCACTCTTGGCATTCGGACTTTCGTTTCAAGAGATGGAAAAGAGAATACTGGAAGAGGCGCTCTTGAAGGCGGCCGGAAATGTCTCCGAGGCAAGCCGTCTGCTCAAGATCACGCGCAACACCCTCCGTTACCGCATGGCCAAGTATCGCATTTCCTGACGTGAGGCCGTTTCATGCCGCGCCGGCAGCTCACCGGATCATCACGATCGTGACTCCATCGCCGCCTTCGGTTCGGTCGCCGGGCCGAGCTTGAGCTACGTAAGGTGAATCTTGCAGATACGTTCGCAGCGTCGTCTTGAGCTTTCCGGTTCCATGGCCATGGATAATTCGCAGCGACGGTGCCCCTTCGAGGGTGGCGCGATCCAATGCCGCCGTCACGTGATCCAGCGCTTCGTCGGCCGCTTGGCCGCGTACGTCGACCACTCGATGGTCCTGGTCATAGTAGCGGCGTACCGTCGTCGTCTCGGACGGCGACGGCGCAGGCACTGCGGCGCTCGAGGTGTGTCGTCCCACGCCTAAGAGATTGGCGACCGTCGCCAGGACTTCCCCTTCTCCGACTTTCACACGGACGCGTTTTTTCCCCCGAGGCGGCTCCAATAAAGTGCCCGTCATACCGAGGCCGCTGATCTCCACCTGATCACCGGCCTCGAGTTGCTCCAGCGGAATGTGGGCAACCGGCGGTGATAAATCAGCGCTCGTCCGAGCTTCCAGTTCCACGAGGCGCTGCTTGGCCTCTTTTGCCTTGATCAGTTTCTGTTCGCGCTTCACCTCGTCCACGGTCGCCTGCACTTCAGCGCGCGCACGGCTGAATTGTTCCTGCAAGCGTTTCTTGATTCCTTTGCGCTCTTCACGCTCCGTCGCTTCGAGTTTGTCCAGTTGCGCTTGAGCTTGCGCCGCCGCGTTCTCGGCTTCTTTTCTCGCCTCCACTGCACGCCCAAGATCGGCGGCCAACTGGCGTTGCTTCGCTTGTAGATCACCGAGCATCTGTTCGAAGGTCCGTTCTTCGGAGTTCAATTTCTGCCTCGCCTCGTCGAGCACGGCCTGCTCCATCCCCAGGCGCCCGGCGATATCGATGGCCGATGACCCGCCCGGCACTCCCATGAACAACCGATACGTCGGCGAGAGGGTCGTGATGTCGAACCCGACGCTGGCATTGGCGAACCCGCGAGTAGTCTGCGCCAGGATTTTCAGCGAACGGTAATGGGTCGTGACAATGACCTTCATGCCCAACGCGGCAAGCCGGCACAGCAAGGCTTCCGCCAGCGCCGCGCCCTCCGTCGGGTCGGTCGAGGTGACCGGCTCATCGAGCAGGACCAACACCTGTCGCCCTCCGACGGCCGTCCGCTTCAGCAGCTGAATCATTTGCGTCATGTGAGCAGAAAAGCTCGACAAATCACGGCCGAGATCCTGCGCGTCCCCGATGTCCGCGAACAGATCGGGGAAAACCGCCATCTCAGATTCGGGCTCACAGGGCAGGTGCATTCCTGCCCTTGCCATCAATGCAAAGAGTCCGACGATCTTCAGCGTGACCGTCTTGCCTCCTGTATTGGGCCCTGAAATCACCAGCACCTGGACATCGTCCTCAAGCACGACGTCGTTGGGGACAACGGACGGTTTCGAGAGTACCAACAAGGGATGCCTCGCCTGCTTTAGCCGAATCCGCCCTTCATCGTTCAAGGCGACGGGATGAGCTTGCAATTGCCGCCCCAATGCGGCACGGGCCGCGATGGCGTCCAACTCCGCAAGCGCGTCCACGCCCGCGCGAATGATGTCCGCTTTCTCGGCAAGACGGCCCGAGAGCTCACGAAGAATGCGCATCACCTCCCGATCGATCTCGCGATCGGCCACCTTGATGGCATTGTTCAGCTCAACGAGTTCGCGAGGCTCGAGAAATACCGTGGCTCCGCTGGCCGAGACATCGTGAACGATGCCGGGAACACGCCTCTGCATATCGATTTTAATCGGGACGACGTAACGGCCTTCACGCTCGGCGAAATAGCGTTCCTGCAGCGCTTCGTCATAGCGGGCCGACTGTAGAATTTCTTCGAGGCGACGGCGGATCTGCTGCTTGAGGTCGTTGGCGTGATGCGTGAGCCGGCGCAGCTTAGCGGTGGCGGAGTCGCGAATCGATCCGTCGGGCTGGATCGAGGCCTCGAGCATGCCCCTTACGCCGCGCAGTTCAGGAGCTGCCGCCAGCGCCGACGCGACCGAAACCAGCGCCGGGGCATCGTGCGTGTGCCTGGCAAGGTGGCGCTGCACGTCGTCCCAGAGTGCGAGGACGACGGCATGATCGCGCAGCTCGTGCGTGTCGAGCACCGCGCCCTTGCCGACACGTCCGAGCATCTCCTCCACGTCGGGAAATGCCAGGACGGGCAGAGGGTCCGGGCCGTCTTGAAGACGCACCATTTCGGTTGTCAGCTGCTGCCGACGATCAGCCTCGACCAGATCTGCTGCAAATCCGCTCAACTGCACCCGCGCGGCGCCCCTTGTCGAACGCGTGTGGGCCACAAGCAGCGACAGCAGCTTTTCCCATTCCAGGACGTCAGTCGTCTGATCGAACAATGGGACGGCTCCTCCTGCGAATGATCGCTCGAAAACTGTAGCGAAGCGCCTATTGGGCGCGCAAGCCTGTACGCAAGAAAACGCGCCGGCCGGTCGCCTCAGCGGTTCGTTCACTGAGGCACCCGAAAACGCCACCACAACGCGGGGTTACCACTTTTGTATCGCTTGACTCAGAGGGGCGGGCGCCGATACTATCGCCGTCGTTGTCAGCGGAAACCGGGTGTTCTTGGAGGGACAGCTCGACCATGGCTATCAAAGTCGGCATTAATGGATTCGGACGGATCGGACGCAATGTCCTACGTGCCTCGCTCGGCGATCCGGAACTGCAGTTCGTCGCGATCAATGACCTCACCGACGCCAAGACCTTGGCCTATCTCCTGAAGTATGACTCGGTTCACGGCACCCTTAAGGGAAGCGTCGAGGCCAAGGACGATCAGATCCTGGTCGATGGCAAGCCGATCAAAGTGCTGGCCGTGAAAGATCCGAAGGAGTTGCCTTGGAAAGAGTTGAACGTCGAAGTCGTGATCGAATCGACCGGAAGGTTTACGGATCGTGAAGGCGCGGGCAAGCACCTGTCGGCCGGCGCCAAGCAAGTCATCATTTCCGCCCCCGCCAAAGACCCTGACGTCACGATCGTGTTGGGCGTCAACGAGGACAAGTTCGATCCCAAGGCCCATCATATCGTATCTAACGCGTCCTGCACGACGAATTGCCTGGCCCCCGTCGCCAAGGTCCTTCTCGAAACCTTCGGCATCAAGCATGGGGTGATGACGACGATTCACTCCTATACCAACGATCAGCAACTGCTGGACCTTCCGCACAAAGATTTGCGGCGCGCACGGGCCGCCGGCATGTCGATGATCCCGACGAGCACCGGTGCCGCAAAGGCCTTGCACCTGGTGCTGCCGCAACTGAAAGGCAAGATGGATGGGCTTGCGATTCGCGTCCCGACGCCCAACGTCTCACTCGTGGACCTGACGGTGGAAACCGAAAAAGACTGCGATGTGGCGGCGGTCAACGACGCCTTCCGCAAGGCGGCGAACGGCGCGTTGAAAGGCATCCTGCATTACTCCGAAGATCCCATCGTCTCCATCGACCAAAAAGGCGACGATCATTCCGCCACCGTCGATGCGCCATTGACGACGGTCATCGATAAGCGGCTCGTGAAGGTGACGGCCTGGTACGACAACGAATGGGGTTATTCCTGCCGCGTGCGCGACCTGATCAAGGTCCTAGCGGCGAAGTCCAAAGGCCGGTGAACGGCCATCCCCGCATGAAGCGTCAGCCCGCTCCACGCTGACCGATTGGGCGATTCATGAATTTGCATAAGCAGACGATTGACGACATCTCGCTGTCCGGCAAGCGCGTCATCATCCGTGCCGACTTCAACGTCCCCCTCGACGACTCCCTGCAGATCACGGACGACACGCGCATCCGTTCGACGCTTCCAACCATCAACCGCGTGGTCGATGATGGCGGGAAGGCCATCCTCTGTTCCCACCTCGGACGCCCCAAGGGGAAGTTCGATCCCAAGTTCAGTCTCGCCCCCGTCGCCAAACGGCTGGGCCGGCTGCTCGGCAAAGACGTGATCTTCGCGCCCGACTGCATCGGCCCGAACATCGAAAGCCTCGTCGCCAAAATGAAGCCCGGCGACGTCATGCTTCTTGAAAATCTTCGCTTCCATGCCGGCGAAGAAAAAAACGACGAGACCTTTTCAAAGTCGCTCGCCGCACTGGGCGACGTTTATATCAACGACGCCTTCGGCGCGGCGCACCGGGCCCACGCCTCCACCGTCGGCATTACGA